>CAKQCV010000025.1 GCA_934217675.1 uncultured Prevotella sp.
ACATACTTGAAGCCAAATTCCTTCATCATGCCCTGGAATATTCCATAATATCCCTCAGCATCAGTCTTTCCACCTTCTACATCTGCATCTGGCTTAAATCCAAGACATAGTTGGGCATCTTCCTCATTGCCGATGCAAACATCAACATATTTCATCAAAGGTTTCATTATGCTCTGTGCTTTCTCTGATGTCCACAATTTTTTACGGAAGTTAAGATCGCAACTAACGGTAACACCATGACGTTTTGCAGCCTCACAAGCAAGCTTTGTTAGCTCTGCAGCTTTATCGCTAATAGCAGGTGTTATGCCACTCCAATGGAACCACTGTGCACCCTCCATTATTGCATCGAAGTCGAAATCTGAAGGATCAGCCTCTGCAATAGAGCTACCTGCACGGTCATACACGACCTTTGACGGACGCATAGAGGCACCAGTCTCAAGGAAATAAATACCAAGACGATTACCGCCACGTGCGATAAAATCTGTATGAACTCCATAACGACGGAGAGCATTTACTGCGCACTGACCAATTTCATGTGTTGGAACCTTTGTTACGAAGTAAGCCTCATGTCCATAATTAGCAGCGCTTACAGCAACATTTGCTTCACCACCGCCATATACAACATCAAATGAATCACTTTGAATAAATCTCTTCTGACCAGGAGAAGAAAGGCGAAGCATAATCTCGCCTAATGTAACAACTTTAGCCATTTTTTATGTTAAATAAATTATTGTTTAAGTGTAATTTGCTTTTTACGTTCACAAAATTAGTGTTTTATCTGCAATTACACAAATAAATATGCAAAAAATTGCGTTTTCTTTAAAAATGCATGGAAGAAGTAGGGATAATTAATTTTTTATTGTTATTTTTGCAAAACGACGAAAAACAACGTTAAAACAACAAGATTATCCCACAAAATATATGGCAGAAAAAGTTAGGATAAAAGACATTGCCGAAAAGTCAGGAGTGTCTGTAGGAACCGTGGACAGGGTTCTCCACAATCGCCCCAATGTTTCTAAAGAAGCAAGAGAAAAAGTAGAAAAGGTTCTAAAAGAAATCAATTACCAACCAAACATGTATGCAAGCGCACTTGCATACAACAAATCGTATACATTTTACTGCATAATTCCCCAGCATGATTCAGAAGCCTATTGGGAAGAAATTGAGGACGGTGCAGCAAAAGCATGCGAAACAAGACGTGACTTCCATATCAATGCTGAGATAATGTATTACAAGCGATATGACACTAAATCATTCTCACAAGTTGCAAAAGAATGTTTAGACAAAAATCCAAATGGAGTAATAGTTGTGCCAAGTGAAATGCAAGCAACAAGAAGATTCTGCGAAATAATGCATGAGCGGAATATACCATTTATATTGCTTGACTCATATATTCCAGATTTAAATCCTCTGACATTTTTTGGACAAGATTCTTTTTGCAGCGGTGTCTTTGCTGCAAAAATGCTTATGCTGCTTGCCGGGAACGATAAAGAGATTATGCTTATGAAGCAAATGAAAAACGGAAAGGTTGCAAGTCGTCAGCAAGAGAACAGAGAACAAGGATTCCGACATTATATGGGAGAACATTTTCCAAAAGTGAAGATTTTGGAACTTGACATCCCAGCAGAGGAGTATAAAGATGGTTATGACAAAAAACTTGAATCTTTCTTCAACTCCCACCCGGACATTCACAATTGCATTACCCTAGGTTCAAAAGCATACATCATAGGAGAGTTTTTGCTAAAAACGAACAGAAGAAATATTCAGATAATGGGATATGACATGGTTGACAAAAATGCAGAGTGCCTAAGACAAGGCTCTGTTTCTTTTTTGATTGCTCAGCATGCATATATGCAAGGATATAATTGTGTAGATTCTCTGTTCAAGGCAATTGTGCTACACAAGAAAGTGGATCCGGCAAATTATATGCCTATAGAGCTGTTATCAAAGGAAAATATTGATTTCTATCGACGTACACAGCTCTAATAAAAAAACATAAAAAGATATACAAACTATATAATTCAAAAAAACATGAATCTATCATCATTTATCAAAATCAACCCAGCCGACTCTGTGGTTGTTTGTCTACGCCCATTCAAAAAAGGCGAAGTCATTAATGTAGACGGAAGGGACATTACTGTTCTTCAAGATACACCTGCCGGTCATAAAATATTGATTACCGATACAAAAGAAGGCAACAATATTATAAAATACGGTTATCCTATCGGACATGCAAAAGAGGATCTTGTTGCAGGACAATGGGTCAACGAGAACAATCTCAAGACAAATCTTTCTGGTACTCTTACATACGAATATCACCCTGTTGACGAGACATTGAATATAAAAAAAGACGACCGCGTTTTCAAAGGTTTTAAACGCAAGAACGGAGAAGTCGGCGTGAGAAACGAAATTTGGATTGTACCTACAGTTGGATGTGTGAACGGCATTTCTGACCGTCTTGCAAATATGCTTCAAGAGGAGACAAAACTTGAAGGTATTGATGCTGTACATTCTTGGCATCACAACTTTGGCTGTTCTCAGCTTAGTGATGACCATGAAAACACGCGCAAAGTACTCCGTGATATAGTTCTTCATCCTAATGCGGGTGCTGTCCTTGTTGTAGGTTTAGGATGCGAGAATAATCAGCCAGATGAATTTGAGAAACTTCTTGGCGACTACGACAAGGAAAGAATCAAATTCATGGTTGTTCAAAAAGTGCAAGGTGACGAAATAGAAGAAGGTATGAAAATCTTGCGTTCTTTATATAATATAGCAAAGAACGACAAGCGTACGGATTGCCCACTTAGCGAGTTAAGAATCGGACTAAAATGTGGAGGAAGCGATGGCTTCAGCGGTATAACCGGTAATCCTCTCGTTGGTGAATTCTCAGATTACGTCGTTGCGCAAGGCGGAACATCAATCTTGACTGAGGTTCCAGAAATGTTTGGTGCTGAGACTATATTGATGAACCGTTGCAAGACTCCAGAATTATTCAAAGAAACAGTTGATTTGGTAAACAACTTCAAGGAATATTTCTTAAGCCACGGAGAGCCAGTAGGAGAAAATCCATCACCAGGCAACAAGGCAGGTGGTATTTCAACACTTGAAGACAAAGCATTGGGATGCACACAAAAATGCGGAAGAGCTCCTGTTTGTGGTGTTCTCGGATATGGAGACCGACTAAAGGTAAAGGGGCTAAATCTATTGTCTGCACCAGGCAACGACCTCGTTGCATCAACTGCATTGGCAGCTGCAGGATGTCAGATCGTATTATTCACGACAGGACGTGGAACTCCATTTGGAACATTCATTCCAACAATGAAGATTTCTACAAACAGCAATCTCTACAAGAACAAGCCAAACTGGATTGACTTTAATGCAGGAGAACTTGTTGAAGGAACAGATATGCCGACATTGGTAAAGAAGTTTATTGATAAAGTTATTTCTGTAGCAAGTGGTGAGAAAACTTGCAATGAGAAAAACGGCTACCGTGAAATTTCAATATTTAAAAACGGTGTAACGCTATAAAAGCAAACAGAAAAGAAGTAGTTGATAAAGACAGACTTATAAAAATAAAATTTAAAAGAAGGGGTGGCACGGATTTTGATTTGATTCATATCGCCCCTTCTTCTTGGTATTAAAAGAAAGAAGGGAAGCGGACATGAGCCACAAGCAAGGAATTATTGCAATATCTCCATTAATATTTTTTGTTGCTATATATCTTATTTCGTCTCTCATTGCCGGAGATTTCTACAAGATGCCAATAACTATAGCTTTTATGCTGGCATGCATATATGCTTTAGCTATATTCAAAGGTATACCGCTGAAAAATAGGATAGAAACATTCTGTACAGGAGCAGGAGATAAAGACATTATGCTAATGTTATGTATATTTGTGCTTGCTGGAGCTTTTGCAAATTCTGCAAAGGCAACAGGGTGTATTGAGGCAACAGTAAATCTGACACTGAATATACTACCTGAGAATATGATTATAGTAGGACTGTTCATAGCCACATGTTTCGTGTCTTTAGCTATCGGTACGAGTGTCGGTACAATAGTTGCATTAACACCTATTGCAGCAGGACTTGCCCACACTATGAATGGCAATGTACCGCTCATGACAGCTGTTATTGTTGGCGGTTCTTTCTTTGGCGATAATCTCTCGTTCATTTCCGACACGACAATTGTAGCCACAAGTACACAAGGATGCAAACAGAGCGACAAATTCTTTGCAAACCTATATACAGTGATTCCTGCGGCATTGATTGTCATGATATTATATTTTTTTATTGGAAATAATACCAAAACTCTTGAACAGATACCTGAGTTTGACTACGTCAAGGTTCTTCCATATTTGATTGTTATAGTATGTGCACTGATTGGGATAAATGTTCTCGTCGTACTTACGATAGGTATAATATCAACAGGCATTATAGGCATAAGTTATGGATGTTATGACTTCTTTGGATGGTGTCAGTCCATGGCTGAAGGAATAACCAATATGGGTGAACTAATAGTTGTTACAGTTCTTGCCGGAGGATTACTCAAAATTTTAAGCGAGAACGGGGCACTTGGCTATCTTATAAGAATTATGACAGCAAGAATAAGAAGCCGACGCAGAAGTGAACTCACAATAGCAATGCTTGTAAGCATTGTAAATATCTGTACTGCCAACAACACTGTAGCAATCCTTACCGTTGGATCTATTTCAAAAAAAATATCCCAAAAATACAGTGTTGACAAAAGGAAATGTGCAAGCATTCTTGACTCTTTCTCATGTTGTACTCAAAGTATATTACCATATGGTGCGCAGATACTGATGGCTACAGGACTTGCAGCAGTCAGCCCTATCGAAATAATAAAATATCTGTATTATCCAGCTGTACTGTTTGCAGTTTCAATAATTGCAATAATAATAAGGTATCCTAAAAAAATCAGCTAATATGAATACAATAATCAGAAATCTCATATCGCTGACAGCTGACGGAGTGTTCTCTACAAGGCATGATATAATGCCAATGTCAGCATTCAAATGGAATGTGCTATATAAAATAGCGCAAACAGAAGATATTGCTCCATATATATATAAAGGAATAATATGTCATGAGAATGATAAAATGGCAAATGTACCAAATAATGTTGTCTGCCTGTTTGCAAAGTCTGTTTTCAACAATCAAGATGATATTAATGATTCGTTTGATATTACAGATATAGAATCACAGAAACTAACATACATTCTGAAAAAATATCTTTTAAAGGATATTGTATATAAAGAACGCCACAGTATTGACACTTCGAAAACATCCCTTGACCTTTTGTCACTGATATTACAGAATACTAATTTAATAATCCGCAATGGTATACGATTGAGAGGTATTGTTGAATTAGGCATATTTTTAAGAACAAAAGGGCAGTATGTTGACTTCGTTAAAATTGAAAGCTGGCTACAGAAACTTAAATTTCGCCGCATGGCAAGTTTGCAAGCGAGTATACTTGTTGATTTGTTTTCGTTTGAAAAAGACGAGTTTCCATACGTAAGGAAATTTGAAAGAAAAGCACTTAAGCTATCATTGTATTCACTTGATAAAATATATGAGGCAAATAAACACGAACAAGAATTCAAGAATTATAATATAAGCAATTGCATAAAATTCTATAAGTTCTCTCGCTCCGAATCTCTTTGCAAAGGATTTTCTATAATAGTAAGAAGTCTTTCTGAAATTGAGGAATAACTAAATAATTATAATTTATTTTGCAGTACATATATAAAGATGTAACTTTGCAAATCATGGGACAAATTAACAAATTAAGATTAATATTAGCAAGTATATTTATTTTATCCACAACTTGCACTTGGTCACAACAGTCAGAATCATACGTACAGTGTGAAGACACATGTCGCCATATCCACGGCATAGACTTGAGTCACTATCAAGGAGAAGTGTTTTGGGAAGCAGTCGGTGACAACAGTAAAATGGCATACGTATACCTAAAAGCGACAGAAGGAGGAACAAGAATTGATCCTACATATAAAAAGAACATAGAACTGGCACATAGATATGGTCTGAAAGTAGGGTCGTACCACTTTTTCCGTCCAAAAATAGATTTGACTCAACAATTGGAAAATTTCAAATCACAGTGTCGCCCTGGCGATCAGGACTTAATTCCAATGATTGATGTTGAAACTAACAGTGGACTTCAAACAGAAGAATTCTGTGATTCACTATTCAAATTTTTAAAACTCGTTGAAAAAGAATACAGACAGAAACCTCTTGTATACACTGGTACAAACTTTTATAATCGCCATCTTAGTGGGAAACTTGACTCATATAAACTAATGATTGCACAGTACTCTACAAGAGAACCAAAGTTGGCAGACAATCGCGACTACGACATGTGGCAATATACTGCAAAAGGCAGAATAAACGGCATTAATACTTTTGTAGACAAAAGCCGATTCATGGGAAGACACAGTATGCGCGAAATAAGATTTAGGCATCATTAAAAAATGATATTTATTTTATAGAATAACATAAATAATCAATATAACTATAACAAACAGAAAATTATGGCAATCATAAAATGTCCGGAATGTGGTCATCAAATCAGCGACAAAGCTGAAATATGCCCCGTATGTGGAGTAAGAATCAAGGACAATACAATAAAATGTCCTCATTGTGGCAATGTATACCTAAAAGACCAAAGTGTTTGTCCTGTATGCCACAAATCACCTACCGAAACTGTAGTTCCTGCAATGATGCAGACTCAAGCACAGATGAAAGCCCAAGAACAGGAAATGCCACAAGGCGCACAGGTAAACGAAGATGCACCTGAAAAGAAGAGCAGAAAAAATATGATTATTGCCATTGTTGTGGCAATTTTCGTCATTGTGTGTGGTGGTGTATGGTATGCAAGTTCTATGAACAGTCTGCACGGTGATGAACAAACAGCATATCTAAATGCAATGAACAGTAGTGATCCTGCTGTTCTGCAAGACTACCTTGATAGTTTTAAAGATGCACCTCAGGAGCATATAGACTCAATACAGGCTCATCTTGACATTCTGAAGATGAATGATTCTGAATGGACTAATGCATTACTGAGCAATTCAAAATCAGCACTTCAGCAGTATATTGACAACCATCCAAACAGCTTGCATAAAGCGGAAGCTCTGCACAAGATTGATTCTATTGACTGGGCTTTGTGTTCACGCCAAAACACTCCTGAAGCATACCAAGCATATCTTTCTGATCACTCGGATGGAGAGCATGCGGTAGACGCTCAGGAGAAGCTTGACAAACTTGACGCAACAACCGTTAATCCTGACGATAAGCAGACTGTAAGCAATGCTTTCCAACAATTCTTCAAAAGCATCAACAACAATGACGAGATGGGTATAACGTCTGCAGTAAGCAGCACATTGCATTTTCTGACAAATGCCAGTGCTACAAAGCAAGATGTTATTTCTTTCTTACACAAGCTGTATAAAGACGATGTTAGATCGCTGACATGGCGTCCAAATGGAGATTACAAAATCCAGAAAAAAGATATGGGAGACAACACTTACGAATATGACGTTGAATTTACCGTTGACGAATCTATCAGCAATATAGACTCAAGCAAAGATAAATTCAACCAATATAAGGTGAAAGGACATATTGATTCTGACGGTAAGATTTCAAATCTTCAACTCATCAAAATTGGACAATAATATTTATCTTATATAAAACGGAACTGCATATAAATATATGCTTGTTCCGTTTTTTGAATATAGTATATATAAGAAGATATTATATATCACGGTTTAATGCCGTAGAAACGGTATCTTGGAAATGTTTAGCCTACAGGGTATCTGCGGAAAGGCGGCAGGCAAGAAACAAGATACCTAATTGAACCATATAAATTGGATAGAACAAATAAAACCGAATAAAATGAAAAACAAATTAATCACATCATTATTACTTCTTTCTATATCACTTGCCATATTGGCAAAAGGTAGAAGAGTATTGTTTATCGGAGATTCAATAACCGATGGTGCATGGGGCAACAGCAAAGTATGGAACACCCCATCTGAACAACGAAATCAAAAAGACTTGAACCATATATATGGTCATGGATATATGATGATAGCGGCATCACAGATACAAGCTTTACATCCGGAAGAAGAATGGACATTCTGGAATCGTGGAATAAGCGGTAACACTTTGGACGATCTCGCAGCAAGATGGGATAAAGATGCTATTGCTCTTCATCCTGATGTAGTTTCAATATTGATCGGAACAAATGATGCAGACAAAGTAATTAAAAACAAAACAGATTTCAACATAGAAGAATGGGGCAAACAATATCGAAAATTACTGAATAAGACAAAAAAACAAAACAATAGTGTTAGCTTTATATTATGCACCCCATTTGTTGCCAAAGCTGGAAAGTTAGCCCAAGCTTCTGATTACAACAAAAGAGACAGCATAATTCTTTGCATGACAAAAGAAATAGAAAAAATTGCTACTGAATACAACGCTGTAGTTGTACCATTCAAATCTTTGGTTAAAAAAACAATAAAAGACCATCACACATTGCCTGCTTCCTATTGGATTTGGGATGGTATACATCCCACTCCAGCTATGCATTACCTAATGGCAGAAAAATGGATAAAGTGCTCAAAACTTGTAAAATAAACAATATGGAGTTTCACAAGATTTTGAAACTCCATATAAAACAAATAAAATCAAGACTTTGACAAAGTCATAATTTTGAACCATTTGGTCAAGGCAGTTTCGGGTATTTCTTGAAATCAGGCTTACGCTTCTCCAGGAAAGCTTTTCCACCTTCCTGCGCCTCGTCAAGGAAATAATAAAGCATTGTGGCATCACCAGCAAGTTCCTGTATGCCAGCCTGACCATCAAGTTCTGCATTCAATCCAGCCTTTATCATTCTTAAAGCCAATGGGCTGCGTTCCATCATTGTGTGCGCCCATTCCATGCACTCATCTTCAAGTCTGTCGAAAGGAACAACTTTATTTACCATACCCATTTTTTCAGCCTCGGCAGCAGAATATTGCCTACACAAGAACCATATTTCGCGTGCTTTCTTTTGTCCCACAATTCTTGCTAAATACGATGCACCGAAACCTGCATCAAAAGAACCGACTTTTGGTCCTGTTTGTCCAAATACTGCGTTCTCACTTGCTATTGTCAAATCGCACATAAGATGGAGAACATGCCCTCCACCTATTGCATAACCATTCACCATAGCTATCACAGGCTTGGGAAGAGAGCGTATCTGCTTTTGAACATCCAGTACATTCAGACGTGGTACACCGTCTGCACCTACATATCCTCCCCTACCCTTCACATGCATGTCGCCACCAGAACAAAATGCCTTGTCGCCAGCACCTGTAAGTATCACCACACATATATCCTGTGCTTCTCTACAGTATGCAAAGGCAATGCTCATCTCATGAGTTGTGAGCGGAGTAAAAGCATTACGGTAACGTGGGCGATTAATTGTTATCTTTGCAACACCCTCACACTCCTCAAACAGAATTTCCTTAAAATCAAATCCTTCTATTCTTTTCCAAACTCTATTACACATATAAATTTTGCGTTTTAAAATACTTTCAAATATTAAAAATTACTTTATATCAAATTATTCAACTCCTGTATTGTTCTTTCATCATCAGTTTCATTGGTAAAGACTTCAAAAACAATAGGACGATTGGTTGTCTCCGTCAGGAAATGTACAACTGCAATATAAAATTCTTCTGCATTTCTGGCAGAAAGATATCCTATATCATTTTGTTCACATATACCTCTTGCATTCACCGCATGGTGTCCAGCCACATACGGCATTGATTTGTCTTTGTTGTCAAATCCCTTCAATTGGCGAAATATAAAACCACCGCCATTATTTATTATCATTACCCTGAAATTGCCACGAAGCATATCGTTCCAAAGAGCATTCTGATCATAGAAGAAACTCAGATCTCCAGTCACGCAAAAGACCATAGAATCTGTTGCAAGCGAAAATCCTGCAGCCGTAGATATACTGCCATCAATACCATTTATTCCACGATTGCACCAAATATAATGCTGAGAATACAAGCATCCCAAACGCACTGCCATACTATTGGCATAGTGAACTTCATAATCATATTCCATGTCTTCCAGCGACAACTCCAATTCTCTGATTGCCATAAGCTGGGAGAACGATGGCTCATACGCATCAATGGCAGCAGATACGCTGTTTATCTGCTTTTGCCATAGTTCATAAGAAGAGTTTGGCTTCTCGTTTTCGCTTTTCTCCAACAGCTTCTTGAGAAAAAACTTTTCTGAACATGCCAAAATTCCAGTCTGGTGCATGAACATATCATGTATATCTCCGCCAGCATTTACTTCCCAGTGCTCGCAAATATCTGAATTTCTAAAAAACTTCTTTATATCTTTACTGACAAGTGTTCCACCCAACGATATGACAAAGTCAAATTTCGGACTGTTACCAAAAGCATCTTTAATCTTCTGCATCGCTTTGTCAAAAGGACTTGAATATGCTGAGGACAGAGGTTCATTCACTACAATGTATTTACCCTGAAGATTTTTTATTATAAAATCAAGTTCTGCATCATGCCTCTCTATTTGTCCGATTACAATTACCTTGTTTTTGGCTTCAATAAATCTGTCAATGACAGACTCACAACTTGCAGCCATAACTTCGTCTATATAATTGCTGTTTATTTCTTTAATGTTTCTTGCCTCAAGAAGCTCTTCACATGTAAAATCAAAAAGCGGTTCATCAATGTGAATGTTTATATGTACAGGTCCTTTTGTTCCAGATACAGCCTTATTTAGAGATATGTTCAGTAACATTGTGATATGATTTAACTTTATTGTGTCATTTTCAGCAATATCACAAATGTCTGTTTGGCTTTTTACATAATTGGATAAGGAATTTGTCTGAACCATCGTTTGCCCATCAAGTCTGCCAATCCATTCTTGTGGACGGTCAGCTGAAATTACAATCAGTGGAATATGCCTATAAAATGCTTCTACGACTGCTGGGGAAGTATTTAACAATGCAGATCCGGAAGTTACACAAACTACAACAGGTTCACCGGTAGCAAGTGAAAGTCCAAGAGCATAAAAGGCAGCACTACGTTCATCTGTTACTTGGAAACATTCCATATCATCACATTCCAAAAAATTATGAACAATAGGAATATTTCTCGAACCCGGACACAACACAGCTTTTCTTACACCCTTTGACAAAAGAAGTGAAGTCAATATATTTATTGTAGGCTTATTGCTAAACATATCTTGATTTAAAACTTTTCTAAACATTATAGTATATATGAGTACTTATTGAGCCATCAAGCACTTCAGAATCGTCTGCATTTTATAAACAGTTTCATTCCATTCATCATATTCATTACTATCCTGCAATATTCCGCCTCCAGCATATAATTCTACTTTATTATTTGCATGGAGTTGCATACAGCGGAGCGTAACAAAAACACGAGTATCTTTTTCCGGATCAACAGAACCACAAAATCCACTGTAGTATTTTCTATTCAAATGTTCTTTACCAATAATTTGCATAGCTTTTTCAACAGGGTAGCCACATACTGCCGGAGTGGGATGAAGCACTTGCAATACTTCACCGATACTGATATTATGGTCAAGGCTCAAATTAAAATCAGTTCTTATATGAACAAGATTTCCCGCTCTCACCGTTTTTGGTTTACTTTTATCAATAGTATTAGAAATATTTCTCAATACATTTTCTATATGAAATGAAACCAATTCTTGTTCTTCTATATTCTTCTTGCTCCATATTTTAGCAATAGGTTCACCGTTTTCTATATGTTCCTCTATCTTGTCTGATAAGTTCATTGTGCCTGCGAGCGAAATTGTATGCAAAGAATTTCCTGTCTTCTCACATAATATTTCAGGGGTAGCAACAAGCCACATTCCAGAAACATTGCTATTGACTAATGTGACAAATGAGTTAGGATAATTGTTACATGCCTTAGCAAACAATTCTAATATATCAACTGCACCATCATAATGTATTTGCGAAGAA
Source organism: uncultured Prevotella sp. (assembly GCA_934217675.1). Taxonomy (GTDB): domain Bacteria; phylum Bacteroidota; class Bacteroidia; order Bacteroidales; family Bacteroidaceae; genus Prevotella. The sequence goes on from CAKQCV010000025.1 coordinate 12,079, forward strand.
CGTGCAAGAACAACTTTTCTCAAATCTCCTGTACATACCGCTGAATGAAAACATTCAAAATCCTCATGATAATCGCTACTGTTATCTATTATTTTTTTTATTCTAAATTTTTGTTTTGTGCTTTTATCACAATCTATAGATGAATTAAATATTTGCCTCAATTCACGTATTGTAACAGGATTTGCAGCTTTATTACAAAACATTACTATTGGTTCAGTGTCAGAAATCTTAAAAGGAGCAAATACAAAGCATGAACGTGAACCAATATCCATAAATGATTCTGTTAGGACAATATCATTATCTTCATATATTGCAAAATGACATTTTTCACCATCACCTGGATAACGATACGCTACAAAATTCTTATTCATTTGTTCTTTGGAGTGATAATATAATTCGTTACATGAACTGTAGATATAAGCTCTCCTGCGGAGTTTGTTATCTGAACATCCCATACATGCAGTTTACGACCTTTACTTACAATGTGGGCCAAGGCTGTGACTGTATCGCCCTCCTCTACAGCTTTTACATGATCTCCACTAATACTCACGCCGACACATATTTTTCCAGGGCAAAGTGCTGTTGAGCCTACTCCAGCAACATTCTCAGCTAAAGCCAATGATGCACCGCCACTCAAAAAGCCAAAAGGTTGCCTGTTTCGCTCGTCAACTTTCATCGTTGCCATACACATGTCATCATCAGGTGTAGATATGAAGTGCATTCCTATTGCTGTTGATAAATTCGGACGTTTCTCTATTATTTCTTTTATCTTGTCTATATTCATTTTTCTTGCTGAATTATCTTTGTATAAAGTTTTTGTGTATAGAGTTTTTCTGGACTAAAGCGTAAAGCTATACGAAAATAACTCTTTTATTAAAAATTATCCCCCGATATCTCATCGGAGGATAATAACAACACAAACACAAATACAACATGCCTATAGTGCAGGACATGTTTTTTTCCTTAGATACTTTACATAAATTTATTGTATGCCGTCAGCACGAAGTTTCTGCTGCCACTTCCATGCCGAACGAAGCGTATCTTCAATATCAACTGTAGCTTTCCATCCTAAAACAGTATTTGCTTTTTGTGGATTAGCCCAAACTTTTTCTATATCCCCTTCACGACGTGGAGCATATTTCCAATTTAATTTCACTCCAGTTGCTTTCTCAAAGCCTTCCACAATCTGTAATGTACTTAATCCTTTTCCTGTTCCAATATTGAAAATCTCAACAGCGTCAGTTCCGTCTACATGAAGAATCCTCTCCATTGCCTTAACGTGAGCCTTAGCCAAATCCATAATATCAATATAGTCACGTATACATGTACCGTCAGGAGTATTGTAGTCATTGCCAAATATTTTCAATTCCTTACGGATGCCTATCGCAGTTTGAGTTACAAATGGAATCAAGTTCATAGGAACACCATTTGGCAATTCTCCAATCAGCGCAGAAGGATGTGAGCCTATTGGATTAAAATATCGTAATATTATTGATTTAATAGGCGCACCACTATGGATATAATCTTGGATTATCTCTTCATTAACTTGCTTTGTATTGCCATACGGACTTAAAGCCTTCTGCATTGGAGCCTCTTCTGTTACAGGCAGATTTTCTGGTGATGGCTGTCCGTAAACGGTACAACTTGACGAGAATATGATACCCTTTACTTTATATTTAGGCATGAGATCAAGCAAGTTTATCAAACTATTCAAATTGTTGCGGTAATAAAGAAGTGGTTTCTGAACGCTCTCTCCTACTGCCTTACTTGCTGCAAAATGTATTATTCCACATATACTTGGATATTTCTCAAAGACATTTTTCATTGCCTCATAATCGCAGCAATCAATTTTTTCGAATTGAGGGCGAACACCTGTTATCTTCTCTATTCCATCAAGGACTGCCTCGTTAGAATTCGAAAGGTTATCTACAATGACAACATTATAGCCATTCTCAATAAGTTCAACAGTTGTATGTGAACCTATAAATCCAGTACCACCGGTTACAAGTATTGTTTCTTTCATACTATTTTATATTAACATTGCAAATATAGTAACTATTAATTAAACAAAGAAGACGTTAGTGTTTTAAATTCAAAAAAATTATATTTTTTATGTAAATCTACACAAAAAAAGAAGTCTGCATAATATTTCGGCACCTACATTTCGCAAAACAACTGTTTAAGGAAACTAATGTCAAAATATTATGCAGACTTCTAAGAAATAAAAGAGATGAGCTATTAACAACTCAAATCCTTATATCTGTAATTATTGCAAGCCAAAAAGTATTTTCAATCCACCGTCAACTCCTGAGAATCCCATGAATGCAAGACTTAATAATCCTGCTGTTACCAAAACAATAGCCATTCCACGCATTCCTTTTGGAATATTAACGAAAGCGAGCTGCTCGCGAATACCGGCAAATACTGTAAGAGCAAGAGCAAAGCCTATTGCTGTTGAGAAAGCGTAGACTACACTCTGAACAAGAGAGAAATCTTTCTGTATTACTAGAATTGCAACACCAAGCACAGCACAGTTTGTCGTAATCAAAGGCAAGAAAATTCCCAAAGCTTGATATAGTGCAGGTGAAACTTTTTTCAAGATAATTTCCACCATTTGTACAAGTGCAGCAATTACCAAGATAAAAGCAATTGTTTGCAAATACTGAAGACCAAACGGATTCAATATGAAAACTTGTACAAGATATGTTACAATCGTTGCCAATGTTAGCACAAATGCTACGGCTGCTCCCATTCCCAATGATGTACTAACCTTTTGAGAAACTCCAAGGAAAGGACATATTCCCAAAAATTGGGATAATACTATATTGTTGACAAATATAGCTGAGATAAATATCAATATATATTCCATGATTACGCTTTCTTAAATTTATTAACTATTGCAATAAGGTAGCCTAATGTTATAAATGCTCCTGGAGGTAAAATAAAGAGCAACATGTTACATGTTTCAGGCAAAAGAGTAACACCGAAAATTGCGCCAGAACCAAGCAACTCACGAACTGCACCAAGCAGTGTCAAAGCAATTGAGAAACCAAGTCCCATTCCTATACCATCGAAAATACTCTCTACAGGACCATTTTTACATGCAAAAGCCTCTGCTCGTCCAAGAATAATACAGTTTACAACTATAAGTGGAATGTAAAGTCCTAACGTAGCGTAGATTGCAGGTACAAAAGCCTGCATTATCATCTGTAAAATAGTAACAAAAGAAGCTATGACAACAACAAAGACAGGAATACGTACCATGTCTGGTGTCAAGTTCTTTATAAGTGATATCACGAGGTTTGAACATATAAGAACAAACATCGTAGCAAGTCCCATCGACAAACCATTTATAGCCGAGGTCGTTGTGGCCAATGTCGGACACATACCTAAAAGCAGAACAAACGTAGGGTTTTCCTTTATAACGCCGTTCATTAATATTTTAATATAATTCATTGCTCAACTTTTTTATTTAGTTGTTTGGTTATCTTTTACCTTTGACGCACCACTGTTAGCATCAGAAGCCTTACCGCTTTTATATGCATTGTAGGCATTATTAACGGCAAGAAGGAATGCACGGCTCGTAATTGTACTTGCTGTTATCGCATTCACGCTTCCACCATCTTTACTTACAGTAAGATTGTCTGTAGAAGGATTCTTGCCTATAATACTTCCCTTTCCTTCTTTTTGAAACCATCCCTCAGCCTTTGCGCCAAGTCCAGGTGTCTCTGCTGTCTGCAAAATTGTATAGCCAAGAATATCGCCATTTTGATTAAAGCCAACAAGAACTTTCAGATCTCCGCCAAAGCCACCTGTTGTGCTTTCTACCGCAGCTCCAAGCTCTTTTCCATTCATATCTTGTGTTGAATGGACAACGAATTTTGCCTCTTTGCCGTTTATAGTCTGGCATACAGTATCATTGCTTGATACTTTTAAATCGCCACCACCCATAACTTTCTTTATACCGTCCGTAAGGGTTTTCTCTGCTTGCGCCTGTATAGGTCCAGTCGTAATGTTGTTTACGTACGCAAGTATTGCACCTGTTATAAGAGCAACACCTACTAATACAACAACCATATTTGTAATTGATGATTCGAGTTTTTTCATTTTATTTTCCCTCCTTCTTTACAACTTCGCCGTAGCGCTTTGGTTTGATATATGCATTTATAAGTGGAGTAAAAGCATTCATAATAAGTATTGCAAATGACATACCTTCTGGGTATGCGCCCCAATTACGAATTACAATTGTCAAGAAACCGATAGCAACACCATATATGATTTGTCCTTTATAAGTCATAGGAGAAGTAACATAATCTGTTGCCATGAATATAGCACCAAGCATTAAACCTCCACTAAGCAATTCTGATATAGGAGAAGCATATACTGGGTTCACAAGGTGCATTATTCCACTGAAAACAAATACTGTAGCAAGGATACTTACAGGAATATGCCATGTTATAATTTTTTTCCATAGCATATATGCAAGACCGAAAAGAAGAGCCAATGCACATACTTCACCTATTGTTCCGGCACCACTATTCAAATCTGTATTACCCAAAAGCATTGTAACGGAATCTGGCAATTGGCTAAGAACTGACGAATCACCGGTCTTGATAGCTGTCTTCATTATACTGAGCGGAGTTGCTGCAGTTTCAGCATCTGTATAATTCAGCAATTGACCAACCTTTGGCCATGAAGTCATCTGTACAGGAAATGACACTAACAAAAAACAACGTCCTACAAGTGCTGGATTAAATGGATTACATCCAAGACCACCAAACGTCATCTTGCCAACACCAATCGCAACTAATGCACCTATAAAAACAATCCAAACTGGAAGATTAGACGGAAGATTAAAACCAAGAAGGATTCCCGTCAAAATTGCAGAGCCATCAAGAACAGTAGACTCTCTCTTCATAATGTATTTTGTGATAGCCCACTCTAAGAATACACATGAGGCTACACTTGAGGCGCATACTATTGCCGAACCAATACCAAAGTACAAGAACGAAACGATTAATGCAGGAATCAAAGCTATAATAACTCCATACATATTACGCTCTACACTATCTGTACCATGAGCATGTGGTGATAATGATACTATTAATTTACTCATTGTTTTATTTTCTTTTTTGCAATGCCTAAAATGGCTATGCAGTGATTTCATATTTATAATTAGAGCTATATACTTTATTTTTTTGCATTTCTTGCTCGGATTATACCCATCACCGTGGTCTTTCCCAAACGGATATTGTCAAGCAAAGGACGATGAGCAGGACATGTAAATTGACAAGAGCCACATTCTATACATGATGTAATATCTTCTTGCTCAACTTTTTCCCAATTATGGAAAGCACTTGCCGTTGCTAACAAAAATGGCTCCAAGCCCATAGGACATGCACTAACACATTTCGCACAACGTATACAAGCCTGTGGCTTTTTGCGCTTTGCATCATTATCCGTAAGAATTGTTATACTATTTGTACCCTTACATACAGGGACATCTGTTGTAGTCAAAGCCTTACCCATCATTGGACCGCCGGCAAGAACTTTATTGTCGCCATCAGGCATTCCACCACAGAAATCTATCAAATCCTTCATTGGAGTTCCCATACGAACAAGGAAATTTCCTGGCTTAGCTATTTTTTTACCGGTAACCGTGGTATAACGTTCAAAGAGTGGCTTATTTTTCATTACAGCCTGATAAACTGCAAATGCTGTTCCAACATTCTGAACTATTGCACCAACATTAACTGGAATTGCAGGAGGAGCTGGTACCTGTCGGCGAATAACAGCATCTACAAGCTGTTTTTCACCACCTTGAGGATATTTCTTTTCCAACGGTACAATTTCTATATCACTCCTATTTGCCGTTTTCTCTTCAAACAGCTTTATTGCTGTAGGTTTATTATCCTCAATACCAATATAACCTTTTGAAACTTTTGCAGCTTTCATCAACAGCTCTAGTCCAACAAGGATCTCATCAGCATGTTCGATCATCAAACGGTAATCAGATGTTATATAAGGTTCACATTCTACACCATTTAATATAACACATTCTGCCTTTGCACCTGGAGGAGGACACAGCTTTATGAATGTAGGGAATCCAGCACCACCCATACCTGTAACTCCTGCATTTTTAATACGGTTTACAATTTCTTCAGGAGTTAGCTCTGGATGAGAAGCTACTGTTTCGAGAGTTTCAGAACGGTCAATACTTTCTTCCCACTCATCACCATCTACATTTATAATTATACAAGGTTTGCGATAACCTGTGGCATCTACTGCCGTATCAATTTTAAAAACTGTACCTGATACTGACGAATATATAGGTGCAGAAACAAAACCTCCGGCTTCTGCAATTAAAGTCCCAACTTTAACTTTATCTCCTTTCTTTACAACAGGTTTTGCTGGTGCACCAATATGCTGTGACAGCGGAAAAATAGCCTGTTTCGGAAGAGCTGCAACTTGAGTAGCACACTCTGCAGTTATCTTATTTTCTTCTGGGTGTACGCCACCAATTCTAAAAGTTTTTAAATTCATTTTTAAGCTTCCTTTTTAGATTCAACATTTGTCGCATTTAAAGTTCCAACCTTTTCTTCTTTTAAAGGAGTATCTTTACCTGTCGCATCAACTGGCTTTACAGAACTCTTCACACTATCTGCAGGTACATCTGCTTTAGGCTTACGTGGAGGAAAATTGACAGCAACAATTGCTCCTGTCGGACAAGCAGCCTCACATTTACGACACATACGACATTTGTCAGGATCAATATAGCTCAAATTATTTTCTATTGTAATTGCTTCAAACTTACACTCTTTAAAGCATTTTCCACAACCTATACATGCAGCTTTACAAGCTTTCATTGCTGCAGCTCCCTTATCTTTGTTCACACAACGAACATAAACACGACGTCCTTTAGGTCCTTTTTTACGAAGCTCGATGATATGGCGTGGACAAGCTTTAGCACAAGCACCGCAACCAGTACATTTTTCTTCATCAACCTCTGCAATTCCAGTTTCAGGATTAATTGTAATTGCACCAAACTGACAAGCATTTACACAATCGCCACATCCTAAGCAGCCGTATCCACAACCGGTTTCGCCTGCACCACATGCATTTACTGCTGTACATGTCTTCAAGCCATCGTAAACAGCAATTCTTTGGCGCATTTCACAAGTACCATTACAACGTACTACTGCGACTTTAGCTTCAGTATTGGCAACTGCAATACCAAGCAAGTCTGCAACTTGTCCCATAACGGTAGCACCACCCACAGGACAGAACAACCCTTCAATTGACCCTTTGTCTGCACCCTTAACAAGAGCGTCTGCCATACCAGAACATCCTGCAAATCCACATCCTCCACAGTTTGCACCTGGAAGTGTAGAAGCTACCTGACCAATACGGGGATCTTCATACACAGCAAATTTCTTGGAGCACACGTACAGAATAACAGCTGCAACGAGCGCAATGCTTCCCAAGACAATAAGTGCGATTAAAATAAAATTCATAATCTTTGTATTTTTGTTTTAGTTATAATTATTCACAGTTTGATAGGAACATAGTATTTTTTATTCCAATATTATTGCTCATCCAATTTTTCAAGACTGAAAGTTACTTTTCTATTTATCTTCTTACGAAAAAAAAGCAGTATTATATAATATGGTATTAGAGAAAACAATGCTGCCAACGCTGCCGTAAGTTCACTATATCCGGCTGCACTTGTCACAAAAAGTGTAACAGTTAAAATAGCAAGAGGGATAAGCATTGCAAGAAACACCGCATACAGACCAATGCCATATGATGTTATAACCAATACTTTCTGCCCATTGACATATTCTTTCGAATCATTCAAAAAAACATCAACTATTTTTTCCTTACTTTCTGAAGTGTGACATTGTTTAGCTGCTTTACACGATGAACAAGCAGAAGATTGGACAATACGAACCTTTACGCATTCTCCATTTATAGACTCAACAATACCAATATGTCGTATTTTGTTCTCCATATTATATAGCATATTTTGCAATATCCAGTTTGCAACTGCAAAAATAGCACTATAATTTCATAATGACAAGAAAAACAAAAATAAAATACAAGAATGGATAAGAGTTTTTTGGATTTATTAATTCTTAAACGTTTACGTTAGCTATCCAATGTATTTTTATTCTTTCATTAGATTCTCAAAGAAATCATCCAAATCTTTATCCCAACCTTTCATAATGTCACCTCCAATAATATTTATATCATCATCAGACATATACAGCTCCGAGATGTGTTCCTTATCATCATTTTCAAGTACAAAGCTATATGGCTTTAGTAAACATAAATTATCAATTTCATTGGAGAAATTCTTTATTCTATCTCTCAGAAGTGATGCAGACAAATCATAAAAATCTTCATTGGTATTATTTATCCATTCTTCTACAACACATCGAGTAATTTCATTATCGTCATCATCAAAAGCCATCAAATCGCCACTTTCAGAAGATATTCTCACATGAATATCCGTCATTACTGAGGGTTCTTCATTTGATGATAATTTATGAATAATTTTACGCAAGAATCTATCTACTTGCATAACACTTTGTTCATTGAAGTTTTCCATATTTATTAGTTTTTATTCTAAAGTTTAACTTTTATACATTTCTTCTTACTCTCATTATTCATTCTATCAAGAGCTGTGACAACATAGATAAAATTTCTGTCTTTAGCACTTATTTTTGTACAGTCAATTTTATAAAATGTATCTGGGGTAACTGCCAAAATTTTTGAAGCATCCGACAAGTCAACATCCTCTGCTGCAGAAAATCTATACACAACATATTTTACTGCCTCGTCATTCCATCCTTTTCCCTTTGGCTTCGTCCAAAACAGAACTTTATCATTTTCAACATTAATAATTTTAAGATGCCGCACTTTCTTTGGAGATTTACTATCAATAAAAGGCATAACTGGCTGTAATGCTGGGTGTTTCCAATATATATTACGCAATACATTTTGGTAATTTCCTACATTATCAACAACTGCTTTTGCATACCACAAAACAGCTCCATCTACATTCTGCATCTCTGAGCGCAACTTAAACTTTGCTGGCATTTGATTAATATTCGGATTTGACACGTCTGCCTTTTTTACAGTACGCTCAACATCCTCACCTATATACAAAGGGCGCTTACACGCATACTTGTTCCACCACTTTATAAGTGTAGAATAATCTGCCGCTTTATTACCTATTTCCCAATATATTTGCGGAACACAGTAATCAAGCCACCCATTATTCACCCACATCAAAACATCTGCATATAAATCATCATAGTTTTGCAATCCATTGGTATTACTTCCTATTTTAGAATCCGTTTTAATATTTCTGTATATGCCAAATGGAGAAACGCCAAGTTTGACCCAAGGTTTTATGCGATGGACGGTTTCATACAATTGCTTTACAAACAAATTTACATTATCTCTTCTCCAATCACCGCGGTCACGTATGCCATTATTATTAGCACGGAACTCTTTATCATCCTTGATTGTTTGCCCTGCAATAGGGTATGGATAAAAATAATCATCTATATGTATACCATCAACATCATAACGAGTCAAAATATCCTTCACAACATCACATATATAATCTCTGTTTTCTTGTATACCAGGATTAAGAATAAGAAGACCATCATAAGAGAAAACATTCTCAGGATGTTTGATAGCAACATGATTTACAGCAAGCTCTGAAGTTACTTTTGTCTTTGCTCTAAAAGGATTTATCCAAGCATGTAGCTCCATTCCTCTTTTATGACATTGTTCTATCATCCACTGTAAAGGGTCCCAATACGGGGAAGGTGCTTTCCCCTGTTTTCCAGTCAAGAAGCGACTCCATGGCTCAATCTTACTTTCGTAAAGTGCATCACATTCTGGACGCACTTGAAAAATTACAGCATTAACCCCATCCTTCTGCAATTCATCAAGCTGATATGTAAGTGTTTGCTGCATTTCTTTTGTGCCAAGTCCCAAGAATTGTCCATTAACACATTGTATCCATACGCCACGAAATTCCCTTTTCTTCGTCTGTGCAAAAGTATCTGTTAAGCACATCACAAAGTAAAAAAGTAAAAAAAATATTTGAATAGTTCTTTTCATTTCTGAGCTATTTTTCATTTTGATACAGATATCTCTTTATACTTTTCTTCGGAGTTTTTTCAAATTCCTCCTTTTGTATTCTTATTGCTGAAAGCTTACAGTATGCAGGCAGGACTTCATTTAGATTCTTTCTATTCTGCTCCATAATGCTTTCTAAATCCTCATTAGACAAGCCCATATTATGAACCTCGTCGAAATCCGGATGGACAAGTCCTATTAGCTTGCCATTACCCTGTATAACAACGCTTTCCATAACAAAAGCCATACTATTGAGTTTGTCTTCTATTTCCTCTGGATATATATTTTGACCATTCGCACCAAGTAACATATTTTTGCTTCTACCCTTAATAAATATATTTCCATCAATATCCATTAAGCCAAGGTCACCAGTATGATACCATCCATCTTTATCAATAGTTTGTACCGTAGCTTCTTCATTTTTATAATATCCAAGCATAACATTCGTTCCTTTTGCCAAAATCTCACCTGGCACATGCACCGGATCTTCACTATCAATTTTGACTTCCATATGCACGACAGCTTTTCCACATGACGTAGGAACAAAATCATGATAGTCAGAATAAGATATTATAGGAGCACATTCTGTAGCACCATACCCTACCGTAAAAGGAAAATCTATATCTTTCAAAAAAGCTTCAACCTCCTGATTCAAAGCTGCTCCGCCAATAATTATTTCATAGAGATTTCCTCCAAATGCCTCAAATACCTGTTCGTATATCTTTTGCTTTACCTTCTTACTTATTCCAGGCATTTTAAGCAAAAGCCTTACTTTGCTGTTTTGTATTTTTGGAAAAACTCGCTTTCTTATTATTTTTTCAATAACCAAAGGTACTGCTATTATAATTGCAGGTTTAACATCCTTAAAAGCTTGTGCAATAATTGCCGGGCTCGGCACTCTTGTCAAATAATAAACATGACAACCATGACAGAATTCAAAAAGAAATTCAAATGCCATCCCATACATGTGTGCCATTGGAAGAATACTAATCGTATTCGCTCCACTTGGAATTTTTGAGCCAAGTACTTGTTTTGCAAAATCAAGATTACCCCATAAAGCTCGATATGGGAGCATTACGCCTTTTGAGAAACCAGTCGTACCACTTGTATAATTAATAAGTGCCAATTCATCAGGCGACTGTTCTTTATAATAGCACACATGCTGTTGACGAAAAGCTTTTGGATAACGTTTGCCAAAAAGTTCATTAAGGTGTTCACGAGCATAAGTTAGTTTATCGGTTCTTGATACAACCAAAGAATAGTCTGGAATATACACGATGCCCTCAAGATTTGGCATTTTTGTTGAATCAATTACAGTAGCAACGACATCACCAACAAACAACAATTTAGCCTCACTATGATTAACAATGTTGTGTATTTGTTCTGCTGTAAATTCGTGTAACACAGGAACCGCAACTGCACCATATGTCAACGTTGCTAAAAAAGCTACTGCCCAACTGGCACTGTTTCTACCACAAATTGCTATTTTGTCACCTTTTGTAACTCCACTATTCTCGAACAAAATATGCAACTTTTCAATTTTTCTTGCAACATCTTTATACTGTAAGGTTATTCCCTTATAATCAGTAAGCGCATCAAGATTCCAATTCTTAATTACGCTTTGCTCTATCATTTGATTAAAACTTGGTATTGATTCCATTAATGTTTCTATATTTTTTGCAAAGTTACATTTTTTCATGCACAGTCCAAAATTAATTGTGCAATTTTTATTTCTTTACTATACAAATTTGGTAAGAACCTCTTTTTGTATTATCTTTGCCGAATAATAAAAACAACAAATATGCAACGATATAAATTTTTAATTTTTATACTAGGAGCATTGTGCCTATCAAATGTCAATGCTGCAGCGCAAAAAAAACAGACAAAAAGCAAAATTGCAGTATCTGGACAAGAACGACCTTCTACCATTTTCGAAGATCTACTTCCTGCGACAGCAAAGCTCATAATTGTGGATAGTATTGTTTGTGATAAAAATGATTTCTTGAAATATATTCCTTTAGCCAAAGACTGTGGAAGGATAACTACATATAATAATTTCTTCACAGGACAATCAGCAAAGCGAAACAATTCGTATGTCTATGAAAATGGATTCGGAGACAAATGTTTCTATAATGACTCGACAAAAAACGGAGATTCAAAACTTTATACTGAAGAAAAACTCGGTGGTAAATGGCAAGCACCAAGACTTCTTGACGAACTTGGCAATGAATTCAACGATATTAATTATCCATATCTCATGCCAGACGGAGTGACATTGTATTTTTCTGCAATAAACAAGTCAAATTCATTAGGAGGAAGAGATATTTACATGACCCGACTCAACAATGAAACAATGAGATTCTATAAACCAGAAAATATAGGTCTTCCATACAATTCAAAAGCAAATGACTATTGCTGTATTATCGATGATATTAATTCAATAGGATGGCTTGTTAGCGATCGCTCTCAACGCAATGGAAAGGTTTGTATATACACATTTATTCCTACAAATGAAAGGTGGACTGACAACAAAACAAATATTCCACAAAAGAAGTTGGAAAATCTTGCACATATAACAAACATAAAAGATACATGGGTAGATAAAGAAGCCGTTAAAAATGCAAAAGCTATTGTTTCAAGACTAAAAAATATAGCCAATGCTACAGAGGATAATGACAACAACATAACATTTATTGTCAATGACAAAACGATTTATAAAACTATTTCGGATTTCAAATCTGCAACAGGCAAGCAACTTTATCTACAATTGTCAAATTTGAGAAAGGAAATGAAAACAGATGAGCGTACGCTTGAAATTTTACGCAAACAAATTACGAAAGCAAAAGCTCAGGATAAAAAAACAATAAGTGAAAACATTTTGATTCTTGAAAATGGGTCAGTCAAACATTATAAAGAAATCAGAGAACTAGAAAAGAAAATAAGAAATGCTGAAAATATAAAATAAACGTACAAATAAAACTATATATTATGAAAAAATATTTTGCAGACTCTGAACTGATAATAAATGAAGATGGAAGTATTTTCCACCTTCATGTGAAACCTGAGAATTTAGCAGATAATGTAATTTTAGTAGGTGACCCTGGTAGAGTTGCATTAGTAGCATCTCATTTTGAAACAACAGAATGTGATATAGAAAGCAGAGAATTCCATACTATAACAGGTAAATATAAAGGGAAAAGAATTACTGTAACTTCTACAGGTATCGGATGTGATAATATAGACATTGTTATGAATGAACTTGATGCTCTTGCAAATATAAATTTCAAAACAAGAGAAGAAAATCAAAATTTCAGACAATTAAGAATTGTACGTATAGGCACATGTGGAGGTTTACAGCCATACACGCCAACCGGAACATTCATATGTTCACAAAAATCAATTGGTTTTGATGGGTTACTCAATTTCTATGCTGGCAGAAATGCCGTGTGTGATTTGCCTATGGAGCGTGCATTTCTAAATCACATGGGATGGAGTGGCAACATGTGTGCCCCTGCTCCATACGTAATTGCTGCAGATAAAGAATTAGTTGATAAAATTGCAGGTAATGATATGGTACGCGGAGTGACAATTGCTTGTGGAGGCTTTTTTGGACCACAAGGACGACAGTTACGAATTCCACTTGCGGACCCCAATCAAAATGAGAAAATAGAAACTTTTGAATATAATGGGCAAAAAATAACAAACTTTGAGATGGAAAGCTCTGCACTTGCAGGCTTATCATGCCTCATGGGACATAAAGCAACAACAGTATGCATGGTCATAGCAAACCGATGGGCAAAAAAAGCTAATACAGGATATAAGGACCATATTGACAGTTTAATAAAAACTGTACTTGAAAGAATATAAAATATTACACAGAGTGGGCATGAACGAAAAAGAAATTTGTCAAATAGTTCTGTCCACTCTGTAAAATTATTATACATTATGAAAGAAAAGATAAAATTGCAAAGAAAATATCTTTATTTAGCATACGGAAGTTTTATAATAATGGCAGCGCTTTGCTATTATTACATGTTTTCAGCAATATCCACAAAAGGAACCTGTCAATATATATATATTGACAATGATGACAATATAGACTCTGTTTACAACAAACTTGCTAAAATTTCCAATACACATGGAATGGTCGCTTTCCGTACTCTTGCAAGATGTTCGTCATACAAAAACAAAATTCAGTCTGGTAGATATGAGATAACGCCAACAAATGGAGCATTTACTGTATTCAGAAAGATGAAAAGTGGGATGCAAGCTCCCATTAATCTAACAATTCCTTCAGTAAGAACATTAGATAAACTTGCGATAGCAGTTTCATCAAAAATGATGTTCAGTAAAGATGAGTTGCTCAATGCTCTTGAAGATGAAAAGACATGTAAGAAATACGGATATACCCCACAAACAATCAGCTGTATGTTCATACCGAATACATACGACCTATATTGGAATATTCCTGTCAAAAAATTTCTTGACAGGATGTATGATGAGAGTAAGAAATTTTGGACATTTGAAAGAAAGAATAAAACTAAAGCTATGGGACTGTCGCCAGAACAAGTAATAACACTTGCAAGTATTGTTGACGAAGAAACGGCAAACGATAATGAGAAGCCTATGATTGCAGGCATGTACTACAATCGTTTAAAGGAAAATATGCCTTTGCAAGCAGATCCAACCATAAAATATGCGCTTAAGCAATTTAACCTAAAACGAATATACAATAACATGCTTACAATAAATAGTCCATATAATACATACAAAAATATAGGACTGCCACCAGGTCCTATCCGCATACCGACAGTAAAAGGTATTGATGCTGTTCTTAACTATGTGCACCATAATTATTTATATATGTGTGCGAAAGAAGATTTTAGCGGAACACACAACTTTGCAAGAACATATGAGGAACACCTACAAAATGCAGCTAAATATACAAAAGCATTAAATGACAGAGGTATAAATTAACTTCATAAAAAGCCTCAGCATTCAAAAATATATAAGTTGAATGCTGAGGCTTTATTTTTTTCTTTATTTCGTTACTCTAAACCAATCTGCATCTATCCATCCTCTATTTGTCTTTCCAGCAGGTTCAAATGCCGCGAAGCCAATTTTTGCTCCTATCCATTTTCCTTCACGCATGTTAAATATTTTCCCTACTTTCGTAAATTTCTTTCCATCAAGGCTGTAAGCAAATTGACACTTACTATCATTTACGATCATTCGCATATATATATCAATATGTGTACCTGGTTGATAATCGATTTTGTCAATCTCTGTTGGTTTTAATGTTGCAAGCACTTCCACTTGTTGTGCTTTGCCTTTATCTGCATTTTTACATATAAGTTGTTGCAACTGGAATTCATCCCCTACTCTCTTAACAACAAGAGCTGAATAATCCAATCCTTGCATTATTATACCACCACTTTGATTCTGGTCTTTAGATGTAAATCGTAATTTTGCTGTAGCAACAAACTTGTCAGCTGGTGTTTTCTGCAATAACAAGTTCGGAACTTCCCAAAGACTTTGAGCATTCTCTGAAAGCTTGTGCGTATAAATTCGCATCGTTCCAAAAGCTGTAGGCATTCCAAATGTTTGATTATAATTAGCATGCCATTGCCATTGCATTCCTAAACTCGGTGCATTAAACTCGTCACTCTCTGCAGGGTTTTCAATTTGTACTTTACTGGAAGTCTTAGGTTTACGGTAAGTTGTAACAGGTTCACCACAATAGTCTCCATCTTTATCTATTCCCATAATAGGCCAATTATCTTTCCATGTAACTGGTTGCAGATGAACCACTCGTCCATAGGCCTCTTTATCTTGGAAATGAAGGAACCAGTCCTCACCAAATTTAGTATGAACCCATGCCCCTTGATGAGGACCATTAATTTTTGTCTTGCCTTGAGCAAGAACCACCTTACTCTCATAAGGTCCATATATATTCTTTGAGCGCATTGCCACCTGAAATCCTGTAGGAACTCCACCAGCCGGGAACATTACCCAATACCAACCATCGCGCTTATAAATTTTTGGTCCCTCGCAGGTACGACTTTCCTTACCGTTTCCATCGTATATGATAACAGGATTTCCGATTGCTTTTGTACCATCTGCAGAAAGTTCTCTCACACAAATGATTGAAGCAAAACGTGAACGGCTATTGGCAAATGCATTTACTAAATAACAGCGACCGTCTTCATCCCATAATGGTGTGGTATCAATAATTCCTTTTCCAGGAATTACGCAAAGAGGTTTTGACCATTCTCCAGCAGGATCTTTGGTTTTAACCATAAATACTCCATAATCAGGATCTCCCCAATAAATATAGAATTCACCATTATGATAACGTATTGATGGCGCCCAAATGCCATTACCATGAGATGGTTTATCAAAAACTGATTTGGGATCAAGTTCTTTTACAGCATGACCAATTATTTCCCAATTAACCATGTCTTTCGAATGAAGTATCGGAAGTCCTGGGATACAATTAAAAGAACTTGCCGTAAGATAATAGTCTTCACCAACGGCACAAGCATCAGGATCACTGTAATCAGCATTTATCACAGGATTAGTATAAGTTCCATTACCATTATCCGGGCACCATACTTGCGATCTGTATTGTGCTGAGACAACCAAAGGCAAAGCAACCAATGTTGCTATCAATAATTTCTTTTTCATTTATATGTCATTAAATTAATACATTTTAATATTTAATTGTAGATTACATCCACAAATTTACCCTCTATACGTTCAATTCGAAACTGATAATTAACGTCGTGTGTAATTGACATCATACTTGCATAGTCAAATTTCTTTTTGGAAAGAGCAAGAGCAACGTGTCCCATTGTTCGTCTTAAATTTATTTCCACACATGGGTGTAGAAGAAGTTTGCCAGACAGCACATCTGCTACAGCCATCATATCAATGCCAAAAGGACCAACATATTTACCACGAAACAAAGATGGCATAATAATTTTTATACGTTCAACAAGTTCATCAACCATATCAATGTCAACATACCTTGCAAGCCGAAACCTTTTTTCTTCTTCACTGGCAATAATATTTCCTGAATATTTTCCGTTTACAGTATGAAATACAGAAATACCAAGATAATCAACTCTACCACTATTGTCGATTTGAAATTCCAATGCAAAATCTGTAACCTTATTATAATGCGGTTCTATCATAACATATCCCTGTTTAAGGAGTATCTTCTCTATCCAAAAACGTTTTGCTTCATCACAACTTCCATTTACATAACGTATTCCTCTACCAGAAGAACTCCATGGAGCCTTCACGACAATACATTTGTACTTTTTTATATAGCTGTCAACTTCTTGAATGTTATTACATCTGAATGCCTCACCACAAGTAACTTTCTCCAATCCGCAGCGTAACTTTGGTAAAATATCTGCTGTATGCTCTCTTCCTGAAAGTCTCCTTATTTCATTTAATTCATCTTGTGATGGGAATACTCTTTCCTGCAATCCTTTATTTTGCAGTTCCTCTGCCAAATGAATATCCCATCCCCATGGCAGCACGCAATCTATCGGCAGTGATTTTAAATCTTCATTTTCAACAAACAACACATCACTCATAAGATGTTTAAATGGCGATGATGCTTTAATGGCAAATTTTATATCATCAACCAAAATACAGTCTCCGTCATTTGCCCAAAACGCAGGTAAAAAGCCAAGATTCATTCTCAGTTCTTTAGCAACATGTGGCACCATTATATGCGGCTTGTCATAAGCAAGCGCAATATCATGCTCAGGATTGAATATATGTAAATTCACTTTTATATCTTTTTATCTACTCTATAGTATACTGTAAAGTTATACTAAACAGTATAAACATATAATATTTATTCTGTGCAAATTTAAATAAAAAAAGTGTATATTTGCAGTAAAATAACAAAAAAATGAATAACAAGAATACAATTTGTGCAATCGCAACAGCAATAGGAGGAGCATTAGGAATAATAAGGATATCAGGAAATGATTCTATTGAGATAACTGATAAGATATTCCAGCCGATAGGCAAAGACAAAAGAACTTTATCAGAAAGAGAACCATATACAATTACATTTGGAAGAATTATAGACAAAAGCAAAAATAATGAAGTAATAGATGAAGTTCTGGTCAGTATATTCCACGCACCCCATTCTTACACTGGTGAAAACTCTGTAGAGATATCATGCCATGGTTCTTCCTATATACTTGAGCGTATTATGCAAATGCTTATTGATAACGGTTGCAGCGCTGCAGGTCCTGGAGAATACACACAAAGAGCATTTCTCAACGGTAAGATGGATTTGTCACAGGCGGAAGCCGTAGCTGATTTAATTGCGTCTCGTTCAGAATCTTCACATCGTATAGCTATGAATCAAATGAAGGGAGCATTCAGCAAAGAACTTACAACACTTCGCGACAAGCTACTTCACCTAACATCGCTGATGGAGCTGGAATTAGATTTTTCAGACCATGAAGAGTTGGAATTTGCAGACCGCACAGAACTTGTCAACGTTGCACAAAGGATAAAAGAAGTTATAAACGAACTCATTAAATCCTTTAAAGTAGGAAATGTAATAAAAAATGGAGTTCCAGTTGCTATTGTAGGTGAAACGAATGCAGGAAAATCTACACTGCTCAACAAGCTTGTAGGAGAAGAAAAAGCCATCGTAAGTGATATACATGGAACAACACGTGATATTATAGAAGACACCGTAAATATCAACAGCATTACCTTCCGCTTTATTGACACTGCAGGAATACGCGATACAACAGACAAAATCGAGACCATAGGTATACAACGTACAATGAAGAAAATCTGCCAAGCAGAAATCGTAATGCTTATCATTGATTCAATATATGCAAAAGAACAATATAATGAGCTTGCACCAAAAATTTTACCATTGTGTAAAGACAAGAATCTCATTATTGCATATAATAAATCTGACCTCATTCCATCTGAAACAAACAGTATAAAAGACATACCATATAAAGACATTTACAATCATTTTGCATCATTTAATACCATAAGAATATCTGCTAAGACAGGTGAAGGTATTGAAGAATTGCGCAACATGTTGTATAAGCTATCATCAGTAAATTCTGCTTCAACAAATGGTGTAATAGTAAGCAACATACGTCATATAAATATTTTGCAATTATCTCTTGACGACATTTCGAGAGTAATAGATGGTTTTACTTCCAATTTGCCGTCAGATTTAGTTAGCCAAGATCTTCGCAGTTGTATCTATCACCTCGGAGAAATTACAGGTGGTGAAATTCAAACTGATGAAGTGCTTGGAAATATATTTAGCCACTTCTGCATCGGAAAATGATTGTCGATTACTAACTCTCAACAAATCTCACATTCTATAGTTAAAGCGCTCACACCGAGCGCTTTTCTTGTTTGCGGTCACTATCGATAGAAATCGATAGTGACCGTTTTTGCGTCTATTTTCGTACCGCACGGGAAAAGCGAAGCTCTGAGCGTTGGCAAGGTGATGGAGAAATTTCACAATGGTGCGCTATCATTCACGATAGTTCCCTTATCAAGATGCCTGACGTGGAGAAGTAACAACTGGTTTAACGAAACAAATTGAAAACATGACCGTATTTAATAGCAGCCATCTCGGCTGAAGTGGAATATCGCAACCGAGAATTTGTGATGAGCGATGAACTCAACAAACAAGTCTGCAGTGTGGCCTATTGGCTTTGTGGCATGTCCGGAAAGAACAGTCTGTTGCTTGCGGGTGGTTGTGGCAATGGCAAGACCACATTTGTCTATGCCATGCAGAACCTCATCAATCATTTGGGAATCAAGAATCAAGTGACAGGTCTGAATTTCGGCATCAGCCTCTACAATGCAAAAGAACTTGCCAACATCTGTAAAGCGCATCCGAAAGATTGGCGATCACTTATGGACAAAGACATCCTGGCAATAGACGACCTTGGCACCGAGCCACGCGAAATCATCGAATACGGCAATGTGCTCAGTCCCATCATCGACCTCATCTCCTACCGCTACGAGCATCAGTTGTCGACCATCATCACATCCAACCTCACACCACAACAAATCTCAGAGGTATATGGTAAGCGCATTAGCGACCGATTGAAAGAAACAACAGAGATTGTCCCTTTCTTGAACAATTCATACCGAGGATAATAGGAAACAACTCAATGCTTATTCTTTGAGTCTCTCTTTCCAAGAACAATAGTTCTTCATAAATGTCAAGCCAATGCTCAATGCGCTCCTCACACGGAACACACAAAGAGCATTGGCTTTTTACTTTTCCAACGAGCTTGCTCGATACCGCTAAAACAACGATTTTGAAAATCGGTAAGCCTAATTACCGGTTTTCGAAACCGCTTTAGGCAGCCACTCCAAAAGGAGTTCCTATGAGGAGCAAGCTCTGGCAGATTTTTCACTTTGATTTGATACACTCATCATATACCGCCAGTCCTTTCACTGTCAAAAGGTATTTCTGGCGAGGATGACGGGGAGAGTTGGGATAAAGCAAACGTACATATCCCTCACTGACAGCAGGCTTCAAATAAAGATTAAGAAAATTGTCTCTTCCCTTTAATTCCAAAGCATCCATCATACTCTTCACTGACAACTCTTGATTTCCAATAGCAATAATCAGCCGTTTGATATTAGCATTATCCGTGCGCAGCTTGTCCTGTACTTGTCCTGTACTTATCCCGTGTTTGTACTCTTCTTGCTGGTTACTTGTCCCACCTGCAAGGTTCGGCTGTACTTT
>CAKQCV010000026.1 GCA_934217675.1 uncultured Prevotella sp.
AAACATTTTTCGGTATTCCGCCATAGTTGGCATTAAAGTTCTTATCGTTCCACTGGTAGCGCTGTTTTGTGGCACGCTCTTTGTATGTCCAGCTGTTGTCCACACGCACGGCAATTACATTCTCGCCCTTTTGGATAAATGGTGTAAGGTCGAAACCACTTGCCATAACGCCATTTTCAGTGTAGCCCACCTTTTTGTTGTTGAGCCATACATCGGCGCCAAAGCGCACGCCTTCAAACTCTATGAAGAATTTTTTTCCTTCTGTATCGTTAATGGTAAAGTGCTTGCGATACCAAACTACGGTATCGCTGTGGTTTTCGATAGACTTGCTGAAGGCTTCTTTCTCGTTCCATGCTCTTGGCAGCGTTACGGGTTGCCATGAGTTGTCGGTAAAATTGGTTTGATAAGCTTCATTCCGGTCACCGATATTCAGCAGCCATCCTCCGTTGAAGTTCAGCTTTGTCCTTTTTGAAGCATTCACTCCTGTTGTTAAAAGGAGAGTCATAAGCAGCAGCAGTAGATTTCTTTTCATGTTCTATTCGTTTTGATTTAAAAGTTGGAATACAGTTTTTGCTTTCCGGTGCAAATTTAGTGCTTGTTGAACAATGTATGATTGTATTTTAGTACATAAAAAGGTAAAATTATCCATCGGGCTGCTTTGAATGAATTAAAATAAGCAAATAATAGCCTTTAAGCTGATGTTATTGCTACCTAAACAAAAAAAATGCATTAACTTTGCCGACTGGAAATTGTAAAAAAGACTTTTAGGTAAAAGTGGTAAACAAGTTTATATCTATAGATTCAAAAATGAACGGTGTAACGAGAATTTTGCTCGGATTGATAGTTGCACTGACATTGCTTTTTTCTGCACTTGAGTTCAGAAGTGGAGGAGGCGATGATGATTGGACGGACACTGACGACGACGATATGCTGCAAGATATAGAACTGCACCCGATGCAAGACAGAAAAGACATGATATCAGTTGTTAAACCAGGAAAGACCCAACATGCCGTAACGAAGAAAATAAAGAAAGTTGACCAACCCGTAGCGTCGGAAATGCAAACGAAATTAGATGAGCAAGATGGTGATGACGATAAAGGTAACGGCGGAAATTCTGGCACTGATGCCGGAGAAGACAAGGATAACGAAACAACGGCTTTGCCGCAAACACCTGCCGATTTGAACAACAATCCGCTGAATTTGCGCATCGTGGAGCAGCTGCCCGAATTTCCTGGCGGTATGGTGGAGATGATGAAGTGGATAACGAAAAATCTGAAATACCCACAGACTGCGCAAAGGAGAAAAATACAAGGAAAGGTCGTAGTGGCATTCATCATAGGAAAAGACGGCTCCATATCGGAAACAAAAGTGGTGGACGGAGTTGATCCGCTATTAGACAACGAGGCTTTGAGGGTTATAAAGATGATGCCCAAGTGGAAGCCGGGAAAGGATAAAGGAAAACCATGTATGACATACTTCAGTATTCCGGTAGTGTTTAAATTGTAAGAAAAAATATAAAGAAACAAATAAATAATATGCAAAAACTGTTAAGCAAACTATTGATGGCATTTATGGTAGCGACCTTTGTTGCTACTTATGCTATGGCTCAGACTGATTCAGCTGCTGTGGCGGCAGGCGTGGACAGTGCAAAAAACGTGAGCAGTGTTCCTCAGACAGATGATGAAGAAGATATGGTGCAGATGGAAGACGAGCCGCAAAGTTTTCATCAAGTGCTGAAAACAAAGTTTATCGAAGGTTCTGCAGGCTTTATGTCGCTTGTTGCATTGGCGCTCGTGTTGGGACTGGCTTTCTGTATCGAGAGAATTATTTATCTTGCACTGAGCGAGATAAATGCAAAGAAAATGATGACGGATATAGACGCAAAACTCACAGTAGGAGATGTTGACGGAGCATGCGAAATATGTGAAGGTACACGTGGACCAGTGGCTGCAATCTGTAGGCAAGGCTTGTCACGCATTGACGACTCCATAGAGAATATAGAGCGTTCGATATCAAGCTACGGTTCAGTTCAGGCAGCCAACCTTGAAAAGGGATGCTCCTGGATAACGCTGTTTATTGCCATTGCGCCATCGTTGGGATTCTTGGGTACGGTTATCGGTATGGTGATGGCTTTTGAACAGATACAGGAGGCTGGAGACATCAGTCCGACGGTTGTTGCATCGGGAATGAAGGTGGCACTTATCACCACAATCTTCGGTATTATTGCTGCGCTTGTGCTGCAGGTGTTTTATAATTATATTCTATCGAAGATTGAACATATAACGAGCCAAATGGAAGAATCGGCAATATCGCTACTTGACTCAATATTGAAGTATAAGATAAAGTCGGGGAAAAAAGCAGGCGTTTCGGTTATTTATTAAAAAAGAGTATGAAGAAGAATATTTTCAGTGTAGCTTATTGGAAAGCAATGAAGACAGAACAAATCTCTGTCAGAATTTTCTATGTGCTGACAGCACTGGCTGTAATCATATTCGGACTTTTCTTCCTTGTGGGCTACAATATGCCGTTCCTGGCGGAGCCTGAGTATAATGCACCATTGTTTACGGATGTTGTGTTGTGGTTCCTGTATTTGATGGTTGTGCTTGCTGCTGCAGTGACAATAATTGCTGTGGTGAGGGGATACAGAGAGCGACAAACGGAGAAATTCGTAAATGGAGTGCCGGCAGCACGCATTGCATGGACCACGGCTGTGTTGCTGGCTGCTGTAATGCTGCTGACATTTGTATTGGGCAGTTCATCGCCGATAACGGTAAACGGAAAAAACTTTCAGGAAGTGTTCTGGCTGAAAGCAACCGACATGTTTATATACACAATAATAGTGCTGATTGTTGTGGCTACTGGGGCTGTAGGCTTCTCGCTGTCGGGAATGAACCGAAAACTGAAAAAACTATAGTCCTGATGCGCTTCGTAAATCAAGGCTACTTTAATAATATCTAATTTTATGCTGATAAATCATAGAAGACGCAAAGTGCCGGGGCTGAATGCCACTTCAACTGCCGACATCTCATTTATATTGCTTGTGTTCTTTCTCGTTATCTCGTCAATGGACTCCAACAAGGGAATTACAAAGCAGTTGCCTCCGGCAGAAAAAAACAATGTGGAGCAGAGCGTGACAGAGATGGACAGGAAAAACGTTCTTGACATTGCCATTGCCGGGAAAGGCTGCATATTGGTGGACGGAAAGCAGATGGATGGGACAAAGCTGAAAGAAAAGGTGGTGAACTTTGTGAAGAACTGTAAACAGCGAAGCTCTCACGTGGTGAACATCACAATGCTGCCAAATTCAAGATACGAAGACTATTTCCATGTGGAAGATGCCGTTAGCTCTGCCTATGCCACACTGAGAAACGCGTGTGCACACCAGAGATTTCATAAATCATATAATGACTGCGACAATGATGAACGGCAGATTGTGGACAAGGCATTTCCGCAAAGGGTGATGGAAAGCATTAAAGAAAATGGAAAGGAGGCGCATGATGATGAACTTTAGAAGAATGAGGCGCGGAGTGCCGGAGCTTAATACGGCATCGCTTCCTGACTTGATATTTTCTGTTCTCTTCTTCTTTATCATTGTGACGCACATGAGACAGGAAACGGTTAGGGTGAAATACAGAGTGCCCGATGGGAAAGAACTTACAAAAATCGTTAAGAAGTCGGCGGTTACACATATTTATATAGGTAAGCCAGTGGAAACAACCACATCGGCAAGCGGAGAGGCTGATTACAGAGTGCAGTTGAATGACAATTATGTCACTGTAAACCAATTGGTTGACCAGTTGGCTGACATAAAGAAAAAAATGTCGCCCGAAGATGCCCAACTTATGACTGTTGCCATTTCTGCAGACAAAGATGTTGACATGCAGACTGTTATGACCGTGAAGCAAGCTCTGCGGCGGGCAAATGTGCCGAGAGTGACATTTGTGGGCACTGAGATGAAAAAAGAAACTGCAAAGAAAAACAATGCAGTCAAGGGAGAAAGAAACGAAAAAAAACAGTAAGTGTATTTTACTTACTGTTTTTTTTCTATTTCTCGTATTTATTTTCTATTCTATTCTTTCATTTGTATCATCATCTTCTTCTTCTTCTTCAACAGGAGCGTCAACAATAGGTAACTGTCGGTTGAATGCAGAATTAAATGATATGATAGTTTCGCTACGCGAAAGTCCGAGCGGCTGAAGCTTGTCGTGGATAATGTTCAAAAGATGATGGTTGTTAATGGCGTATATCTTTATGAACATGTCATAATCTCCTGTTGTATAATGACATTCCACAACTTCGTGGATATTGCGTAAAGCCTCTACGGCATTATCGAAATTTTCAGGATGCTTCAAGTTTAAACCAACGTAAGCACATGTTTCGTAGCCAATTTTCTCTGGGTCAATTATAAATTTTGAACCCTTGATGACCCCTAAATTTGTAAGCTTCTGTATGCGTTGGTGTATTGCAGCACCGCTTACATTACATGCGCGTGCAACCTCAAGGAAAGGAATTCGGGCATCCTCGGCAATTAGTCTTAATATTTTTTTGTCTAATGAATCTAAACTATGGTGTGCCATTATTTTGATAATATGTTTATGATAAATTTCCAACTTTGCAAAGTTAGTGCGTTTGCTTTGAATATGCAATAGTTTGAAAGTAAAAAAAAGATAATTGTTTTAATTTAAAAGATAACGTACATTTAAAGCTTTTTGCATGATGTGCGAAGATGTGTGTTTTTTTTGAAAGATATGGCTTATTTTCATTTATTATTATTATTTTTGCACAATTATATTATATATTGCATTAAGCAGAATACATATGTAATTATTACTGATATGAAGAGAATAGAAATAAATGAGCTTAAAGATAATTTCTTTGAGACTATAGGTAAAGAGTGGATGCTTGTAACGGCTGGAAAAAAAGACAGCTTCAATATGATGACAGCATCCTGGGGCTGTATAGGATGGCTGTGGAATATGCCTGTAGCCGTAATATTTATACGCCCCGAAAGATACACACACGGGATAATTGAGAAGGAAGAGGAACTTACTCTCTCTTTCTTGGGAAACTCAATGGAAATGAGAGTAGTATATAATATTTGCGGATCAAAGTCTGGATACAACTGCGATAAAATAAAAGAAACAGGATTACATCCGCTATGCACGGAAAATGGAAATGTGAGCTTCGAAGAAGCAAGATTGACTTTGGTGTGCAGAAAACTATATAAAGACAACTTAAAAGAAAATAATTTTATAGACAAGAGCCTGACGAAATGGTATGGAGAGAAAAAAGGCGGATACCATGATGTGTATTTTCTTGAAATAAAAGAATGTCTGATAAAATAATTTTTAGTAAAAGTTTGCTTCAATCTGACAAAAACATTGAGGCAAAACACTAAACAGTAATTATGATAGTTTGTATAGCAGAGAAACCAAGTGTAGCAAAGGATATTGCAAAAATTATAGGTGCCAACAGTGCGCACAATGGCTATATGGAGGGCAATGGATATCAGGTGACATGGACTTTCGGACATTTGTGTACGCTAAAGGAACCTGATGATTACACACCGCTGTGGAAGCGGTGGAGCTTGGCTTCGTTGCCAATGATTCCGCAAAGGTTCGGAATAAAACTTATTGAGGACGATGGAATAAAAAGGCAATTCGCTATAATTGAAAAGTTGATGCAAAATGCCGACGGTATTATAAATTGTGGAGATGCTGGGCAGGAGGGTGAGTTGATACAACGCTGGGTGATGCAGAAAGCGCAGGCTAAATGCCCGGTGAAGAGGCTTTGGATATCGTCTATGACGGATGAAGCTATAAAGGAAGGCTTCTCATCACTGAAACCACAGGAAAACTATCAGCCACTGTATCTTGCAGGGTTGAGCAGAGCTATAGGCGATTGGATTTTAGGGATGAATGCCACAAGACTCTATACGCTGAAGTATGGACAGAATAGACAAGTGCTTTCTATTGGAAGAGTGCAAACGCCAACATTGGCACTGATTGTAAACAGACAGAAGGAAATTGACAATTTCGTGGCTGAGCCTTACTGGGTTCTCGCAACAATATATAGAGACACTACCTTTACGGCAACGAAGGGAAAATTCACCACACGCGAAGAGGGAGAACAAGCCTTTCAGACTATTGAAAGAAAACCTTTTGAAGTGAAGGATGTTCAGAAAAAACGGGGAATAGAAGCTCCTCCAAAACTTTATGACTTGACTTCGCTGCAGGTGGACTGTAATAAAAAATATGCAATGAGTGCCGATATGACGCTGAAAATAATACAGACGCTGTATGAACGGAAACTTACAACCTATCCGCGTGTGGACACTCAATATCTGAGCGATGATATTTATCCAAAGTGTGCAGGAATACTTAATAGCATACGTGGATTTGAACATCTGACACAGGCTCTCAGAGGAAAACCTCTGAAAAAGTCGAAAAAAGTTTTCGATACGTCAAAAGTTACAGACCACCATGCCATAATACCGACCGGGGTGCCGGCACAGAATCTCAGTGATATGGAGAGACATGTGTACGACCTGATAACTAAAAGATTTATTTCGGTGTTCTACCCTGATTGTAAATTCGCTACAACTACTGTGTTTGGTGAAGTGGACGGAATAGAATTCAAGGCTACAGGAAAACTTATACTCGATCCTGGGTGGAGAAGCGTATATGCAAAAGATAATGACACACAGCATGAGGACGATTCCAAAATGCAGGACGAGGATAAAACTCTTCCAGACTTTGTGAAAGGAGAAGTTGGAGAGCATACTCCTACTCTTACTGAAAAATGGACAACTCCACCTAAATATTATACTGAAGCAACATTGCTTCGAGCAATGGAAACGGCAGGAAAATTTGTTGAAGACGAGGAGTTGCGTGCCGCACTGAAAGAAAACGGTATTGGGAGACCGTCGTCGAGAGCGGGAATAATAGAAACGCTGTTTAAACGGCATTACATAAAAAGGGAAAGAAAAAATCTTGTGGCTACGGCAACAGGAATAGAACTGATAGGCCTTATTAAGGAGGAACTCCTAAAAAGTTGTGAGCTGACTGGTATCTGGGAAAAGAAACTGCGAGATATTGAGCACAAAACGTATGATGCTGCAAAATTCATTTCTGAACTTAAAGAGCAGATTAACTCTATTGTGCGTGATGTGCTGAACGACAATGAAAACAGGCGGGTCACAATACTTTCGGAAGAGGAACTAAAGAAAAAGAAAACAAAAAAAAGAATACAAAAGGCGACTGCGACTAAGAAAACAGATGATACTAAACCCAATCTTAATGGTGTAGTAGAAGGGGTAAAATGTCCTGTTTGCGGAAAAGGAGTGATTGTAAAAGGAAAAACTGCTTATGGTTGCAGCCGATGGAAGGAAGGATGCACATTTAGACACCCATTTGCATAATAAAACAAAAAGGTTATTCTTATAAATAATGGCTTAATATCTTGGAATGAAGAATGATAAGAAAATATATATATGTTTAGGGCTGCTGATAGGAGTCTTGTTGCTTGCAAGTTGTGGAGCAGAACGAAATTTCAAGAAAGGGGAAAAGTTCCTTGCTTTGGGGGAGTATTTCGACGCTGCTGCACAATATAAACAGGCTTATGGAAAAACTGCCCCTAAGCAAAAGGAATTGCGTGGAAAATATGCACTGAAAATGGCTACCTGCTATGACAAGATAAATTTCACACAGAAGGCTGTGGCTGCATACAGAAACGCTATAAGATATAAAGCTGATAGTGTTGGCACGCATCTTGCTTTTGCAAGGGTTTTACTAAAGGACGGAAACTATAAAGAGGCGGAGAAGGAATTCAAACTCGTACTTGATTCTGTGCCTGGCAGTGTGCTGGCTAAAGACGGACTGAAGTCGGCTATGACCGCTAAAGAAACAAAAGCGGCTGGTTCTCAGTATATTGTGAAGAAAATGGATATATTCAATTCCAGACGAGCTGACTATTCGCCAATGTTCTGTGGAGACCAATATGATCAACTCTTTTTTACTTCTACAAGAAATGAGGCTGAGGGAGATGAACTTAGTGGAATAACGGGCACAAAAAACGGGGATATTTTCTTCTCTCAAAAAGATGACAAAGGAAAATGGGGAAAACCTGAACAAATAACATCAGGACTGAATACTGAATTTGATGAGGGAGCGTGCTGCTTCTCGCCTGACCAGCGCATGATGTACCTTACGCAATGTGTCAGCGACCCATCTTATCCGCGTTATGCT
This sequence comes from uncultured Prevotella sp., assembly GCA_934217675.1. Lineage (GTDB taxonomy): Bacteria > Bacteroidota > Bacteroidia > Bacteroidales > Bacteroidaceae > Prevotella. The sequence goes on from CAKQCV010000026.1 coordinate 8,247, forward strand.
TCTATTGTCACTTCTAACCGTTCTGATGCGGCATGGGGAAAGGTATCTAAACTTGAAGTGACACGCGACACCTTGTCAAGTTTTGCACATCCTGCAGTGTCGCCAGATGGAGAATGGCTTTATTTTGTTTCTGACATGCCGGGCGGAAAAGGTGGACTTGATATATGGAGGGTTCGTATTACGAGTGCTGGACTTGGAGGCGTAGAGAATCTTGGAGAGCCGATAAATACAGCGGGGGATGAAATGTTTCCTACTTTCAGACCTAACGGTGACTTGTATTTCTCAAGCAATGGGCATCCTGGACTTGGAGGACTGGATATCTTTATTGCAAAATATAATAAGAAGAGAAATAAAATAGTATTGGAACATCCAGGCTATCCTCTCAATTCCCAAGCCGATGATTTTGGTATGACATTTGAAGGTGCTCATAACAGAGGTTTCTTTTCATCGAATAGAGGAGACGGCAGAGGATGGGACCATATTTACAGTTTTGAAAAACCTGAGATTATACAAACTGTGACAGGATGGGTCTATGAAATGGAAGGTTATGAACTCCCATCGGCACAAGTCTATATTGTGGGGAACGACGGTACTAACAAAACGGTTAATGTGAAAGGTGACGGATCATTTACGGAAGTTGTGCAGCCTGGAGTTGACTATGTATTGCTTGCCACCTGTAAAGGTTTCCTTAACCATAAGGAAGAAATCAGCATAAAATCTACAATGGAGTCGCAAAATCATGTGTTGCAGTTCCCTTTGGCTTCGATAAGGGTCCCGGTACTCATAGACAACATCTTCTATGATTTTGACAAGTACACATTGCGTGAAGAGTCTACGGTGGCTCTTGATGAACTTGTGAAGTTGCTTAATGAAAATCCGAATGTGACTATAGAACTGAGTGCTCACTGCGACTATAAAGGTAGTGAGGCTTATAACAAAACTCTTTCTCAGCATAGAGCTGAAGCTGTTGTGAAGTATCTTATAAGTAAAGGGATAAAAGCAGATCGCCTAACTCCTGTTGGTTACGGAAAACAGAAGCCGAAAACCATACGTAAGAAGCTTACAGAAAAATATAACTGGCTGAAAGAGGGAGATGTGCTGACAGAGGACTTTATAAAAAAATTGGATAAGGAAAAACAGGAAATTTGCAATCAGCTTAATAGACGCACGGAGTTTGTCGTATTGCGCACCACATACGGAATGTTTGACGAAAAAGGAAACTTGAAGATAAAACAAAATCCGAAAACTGATGTGCAGAGTGATAAATCTTCAGATGATAATATTTTCTTAGTTGAATAAAATAAAAAATGAATAATAAAGCAACATTAGAATTAGGAACAAAACCCGTTGGCAAACTGCTCATGCAGTATTCTTTGCCTGCAATAATTGCCATGACTGCTTCATCATTATATAATATGGTGGACAGTATTTTCATCGGACAGGGAGTGGGAGCGATGGCTATCAGCGGACTTGCACTTACTTTCCCTTTTATGAACCTTGCAGCAGCTTTCGGTGCTGGAGTTGGAGTGGGAGCGTCTACATGTATTTCGGTAAAACTCGGACAGAAAGATTATAAAACGGCTCAAGTAGTGCTTGGAAATACTGTTACGCTTAACCTTGTTATCGGTATTGCCTTCAGTATCATATCACTCATCTCCCTTGATCCTATTCTCTATTTCTTCGGAGCAAGCGAGCAGACGATTCCGTATGCTCGCGACTATATGATTATTGTGCTTCTCGGAAACGTCTTCTCACATATGTATTTCGGAATGAATGCCGTGTTAAGAGCTGCTGGAAAACCGCAGCAGGCTATGTATGCAACAATATTTACCGTAGTGCTCAATACTATCCTCGACCCTATCTTTATTTATCCTATGCACATGGGAATTCAGGGCGCGGCTTATGCCACTATTCTCTCGCAGGTGCTTGCTCTCATCTGGCAGATGCGTATCTTTGCAAACAAAAATGAGCTTCTACATCTTGAAAGAGGTATTTACAGACTGAAAAAGAATATTGTGAAAAATATACTTGCCATAGGTATGTCGCCGTTCTCAATGAATGTATGCGCATGTATCGTGGTTATATTTATCAACAAGGGACTGCTTGAATACAGTGGTGACCTCGCAGTAGGTGCTTATGGTATTGCCAACAAGGTGTGTTTCATATTTGTTATGGTAAACATGGGACTTAACCAGGGAATGCAACCTATCGCTGGATATAATTATGGAGCACAGAAACTTGATCGACTTATGCGGGTGCTTAAACTTGCTGTCATAGCTGGTACGTGTATTACTTCAACTGGATTTTTCGTGGCTGAATTCTTGCCACAACCTTGCGCAAGGTTGTTTACTTCGGACCAACAGCTTATCGCACTGTCGGTTAACGGACTGCGCATAATGATGGCAGCGTTTATTCTCGTCGGATCGCAAATGGTTATTGCAAACTTCTTCCAAAGTATTGGAAAAGCTAAGGTCAGCATGTTCCTCTCGCTGTCAAGACAGATGATATTCTTGCTGCCGATGCTGATAATACTGCCACCGTTCCTTGGCGTTGACGGTATTTGGTGGGCAATGCCGATATCTGATACTATTGCAGAGATTGTGGCTTTGATGATGATGGCTTTATATATGAGAAAATTTAAAAAACAACATAAAATGATGATGGCAAATGGAGAGTAATAAGAAAATCATTATAAATGTAGGTCGACAAATAGGTAGCGGTGGACGAATCATTGCCCAAATGCTTGCCGATGATTTTAAATGCGGGTTCTACGACCGCGAGTTACTTACTATTGCTGCGAAGGATAGTGGGTTCTGTGAAAAATTTTTTGAGCAAAATGATGAACAAAAAGGGTTCTTCCATTCTCTTTTCCACATGCATACGCCTTTTGTGGGAGACGGTAGCTTTTATGACAATGATTTCTCACAGGAGGGACTCTTCAAGTTGCAAAGCGATACTATTCAGAAGCTTGCTTCTGAGGGGTCGTGCGTTTTCGTTGGCAGATGTGCTGATTACGTATTGCGCAACAACAAAAACGTGGTAAATGTGTTTATTACTGCGAATATTGAGGATAGAGTTTCTGAAATATGCAAAAGAAAAAAATGCAACGAGGAGGAGGCTGTTAAGATTATTGAAAACGGTGAAAGGGAACGTTCTACATATTATAACTATTATACAGGGAAAAAATGGGGAGACAGTTCTTCGTATGATTTGTGTATAAACACTTCTTTGTTGGGACTTGAAGTTACAGAAGCTTATATAAAAAATTTTATACAGAGGGCTCTTAATATAAACTTGTGAAAAAAATAGGAATAATTAGTGATACGCATTCTTATTGGGATGACCGTTATCTGAAGTATTTTGAACCTTGTGATGAAATATGGCACGCTGGTGACATTGGATCTACTGAGATTGCTGAGAGACTTGCTGACTTTCGAACCTTTCGTGCTGTATGTGGTAATTGCGATGGTGGGGACTTGCGTTTGATGTTTCCCGAAAAGCTCCGCTTTAGGTGTGAGGATGTGGATGTATTGATGAAACATATTGGAGGCTATCCAGGAAATTATGATGCAAGTATACGTTCGCAAATCTATACAATGCCACCACAACTTTTCATAAGTGGACATAGCCATATTCTGAAGGTGAAGTTCGACAAGACTTTAAATTTGCTTCATATAAATCCTGGAGCAGCAGGGATTCAGGGATGGCATAAGGAGAGAACACTTGTCAGACTTACAATTGATGGAAGTCGTTTTACAGACTGTGAGGTTATAACGCTTAGTGACACTCCTTTAATATCTGAGGATGAATTCCATCCAGTATAACTCTATATTTAAATGGTGAATCTATATAATTAAATATAAGAATATAAACAATTTTAAAATAAAACAATATGAAAACTTATCTCGTTACAGGTGCAGCCGGCTTTATCGGTGCTAATTACATCAAGTATCTTCTTCACAGAAAATACAAAAATGAAGATGTAAAGATTATTATTCTAGACTTGCTTACATATGCAGGAAATCTTGGAACAATTAAAGATGATATTGACAATGAGCGTTGTTTCTTTGTTCGTGGAGATATTCGTGACCGTAAACTTGCTGATACGCTGTTTGCAGTGAATGATATTGACTATGTCGTGAATTTTGCTGCCGAGAGCCATGTAGACCGTTCTATTGAGAATCCGCAACTGTTCCTCGAAACAAATATTCTTGGAACACAGAACCTGCTTGATGCTGCTCGCCGTGCATGGGTGACAGGCAAGGATGAGAATGGTTATCCTACATGGAAACCAGGCAAACGCTATCATCAAGTGAGCACAGACGAAGTTTATGGTTCACTTGGTGCCGAGGGATTCTTTACCGAGAAAACTCCACTCTGTCCTCATAGTCCTTACAGCTCTTCGAAGACAAGTGCAGATATGATTGTAAAGGCTTATCATGATACCTACCACATGCCTGTAACCATTACACGTTGTTCAAACAATTACGGACCTTACCACTTCCCAGAGAAACTTATCCCACTTATTATCAATAATATCCTTGAGGGTAAGAAACTCCCTGTTTATGGTAAAGGTGAAAACGTGCGCGACTGGCTTTATGTTGAGGACCATTGCAAGGCTATCGACCTTGTAGTACGTGAGGGACGCGAAGGTGAGGTCTACAATGTTGGCGGACATAATGAGATGACAAACATCAACATCGTGAAGCTAACTATCAAGACAATCCACGACATGATGGTTGATAACAAGGAATTGCGCAAGGTCTTGAAGAAACAGATTAAGGATGCTAACGGTGATATTGATATCAGTTGGATTAACGAAGACCTTATAACATTCGTTACCGACCGTCTCGGTCACGACCAGCGCTATGCTATCGACCCAACAAAGATTAAGGAAGAGCTTGGATGGTATCCAGAAACAAAGTTTTCTGATGGTATTGTGAAGACAATCAAGTGGAACCTTGAGCATCAAGACTGGATTGCCGAGGTTACAAGTGGCGACTACCAAAAGTATTATGAAATGATGTACGGTAAGAGATAAATATGAATTTTCGGATAGCTCTAAAGTTCTCGGAGATTTGAAATTTTCGGAGAGCTATGAGTTGTCCTAAAGGGAAAATTACTAATGAAAAAGATACTATTGTTAGGTTCTGGCGAACTCGGCAAAGAGTTTGTCGTTGCAGCTAAGCGTGCCGGTCAGTATGTCATTGCCTGTGATCGTTATGCCAACGCTCCTGCTATGCAGGTTGCTGATGAGTGTGAGGTTTTTAATATGCTTGATGGGGATGCCCTTGATCGTGTCGTTGAGAAATATTATCCTGATATCATTGTGCCTGAAATAGAGGCTATAAGAACCGAAAGACTTTTTGACTATGAAAATGAAGGCATACAGGTAGTGCCGAGTGCTCGTGCTGTAAACTTCACTATGAACCGCAAGGCTATCCGTGACCTTGCTGCTAAGGAACTCGGATTGCGCACGGCAAAATACTTCTATGCTAAGACTCTCGATGAACTGAAGGAACATTCAAAGAAGATTGGTTTTCCATGTGTCATCAAACCACTGATGTCGTCTTCTGGTCATGGACAGAGCGTGGTAAAAAGTGAAGACGAACTTAAAACTGCTTTCAATGCAGCAATGGAAGGTAGCCGCGGTGATGTTAAGGAGATTATCATTGAAGAGTTTATACATTTCGACAGCGAATTCACTCTACTTACCGTAACACAGAAGAATGGACCGACTCTGTTCTGTCCGCCGATAGGCCATGTGCAGAAAGGTGGCGACTACCGTGAGAGCTGGCAACCGTTCTGTCTTCCTGGTGACGAACTGAAGAAGGCAGAGGAGATGGCAGAGAAAGTTACCGCCGCCCTGACCGGTGCCGGCATCTGGGGCGTGGAGTTCTTCCTGACAAAGCAGGGCGAGGTGATATTCTCCGAACTCTCTCCGCGTCCGCACGACACAGGTATGGTGACACTCGGCCACACGCTGAACCTCAACGAGTTTGAACTGCACTTTCGTGCCGTAATGGGCTTGCCTATACCGGCAATCCATCTGGAGCATGCCGGGGCAAGTGCCGTAGTACTGGCAAAGGAGGAAGCAGAACACGACCCGGACTACAATATGACTGGTGTGCTGAGTGAAGACTATACCCGTCTGCGTATCTTCGGCAAACACGAGCAGCATGTAAATCGCCGCATGGGAGTAGTACTGTGTTATGGCGACAAGGATGCCGACACCACTCCGCTGCGCGACAAGGCAAAGCGCCTGGCAGCAACTGTGATTAAATGACAATAGACAGATGAAAGTTTCAGACGCAAAGATAATTGATATTCCAAAGATAGAAGACCGGCGGGGAAACCTTTCGGTGGTGGAGGAGTATAACCAGATACCGTTCAAGATTTCGAGAGCCTACTGGGTGTACGACGTGCCCGGCGGAGAGAGCCGCGGCGGTCATGCCCACAAGAAGCTCAAGCAACTGCTCATAGCCTTGAGCGGCAGCTTCACAGTGACGCTCGACGACGGCACGGAGAAGCGCACGTTCCTTCTTAACCATCCGTATCAGGGACTGATAATAGAAACGGGCATTTGGCGCACGCTCGACGACTTTTCGTCGGGGGCTGTATGTCTGGTGCTTGCCTCAGAAGTGTATGAGCCGGAAGATTATATCTACGACTACGACGAGTTCCTTGAATACAAGGGCTTGAAGAAACAGAAAGTACGATAGTTTAGAGAAGAACAGGACTATAGTTTAGTGAAGAAACAGAAAGTACGATAGCTTAGTTGAATATGGAACTGACAGAAATATCAGACAAAGAGTTTGGCAGTCTTTTCCCCGCTGCCCACGTATACAACAGCACGGAGTTTGCCGAGCTTAACGCCGACAAGGCTGAAACCGTCAGGTATCTTGCGTTTGCCGACAGCAAACCGCGTTTCGGCATAATCCTCGGTGAGCGCGGTGGCATTTTGCGCTCCCCTTTCTCGGCACCGTTCGGCTCGTTCACCATGCGCGGCAAACAGAACCTGCAAAACATGGAGGCGGCGTTGCAGCTGCTGAAGGAATATGCCCGTAGGGAAGACAAAGGACTGCGGATAGCCCTTCCGCCGCTTGTCTACGACGAGTCGCAACTGTCAAAGTGGGTCAGCGTGTTTCTGCGTGCAGGCTTCAGCCAGACTGTCGACCTCAACTATTACATCCGCCTGTCCAACGTGCCCGACTATATGAAAATCATCGACCGCAGTGCGCGAAACCATCTGAACCGTTCGCTGAAGGAGAATTTCAACCTCGTGAAGATGAATACCGCCGACCGCCTTGAGGTGGGGCGCGCCTATGAGGTGATACGCCGCAACCGCGAGGAGCGCGGCTATCCGCTGCGCATGACCTTCGAACAGGTGTGGCAGACCGTGAGCCGGGTTGTGAGGGCAGACTTCTTCGTGCTTGAACACGAGGGCTGCGACGTGGCGGCTGCACAGATTTTCCATGTAGCCCCCGGCATAGCCCAGGTGATATACTGGGGCGACATCCGCCAGTATTCCGCCCTGCGCCCGATGAACTATCTTACCTATGCTGTAGCCCGTCATTATTATGGGGAGAACCTGCGGCTGCTCGACATCGGACCGTCGACCGAAGACGGCATACCGAACTACGGCCTGTGTGAGTTCAAGGAAGACACAGGCTGCGACGTGTCACCCAAATACTGGTTTTCGATATGATAGAATATTTAGAACTGAAAAAGATTACCGCCTTGCATGGCGACGAGATACAGCAGGCCGTGGAGCGCGTAGTGGGCAGCGGCTGGTATCTGCATGGTGAAGCCACGCGCAGCTTTGAGGAGCATTACGCCCGGTATATCGGCACCCGCCACTGCATAGGCTGCGGCAACGGGCTTGATGCCCTCACGCTCATCCTCAGGGCATACGTGGAGATGGGCTTGATGAAGGAGGGCGACGAGGTGATTGTGCCGGCCAACACATTTGTGGCCTCTGTCCTCGCCATAACTGAAAACAAGCTGAAGGCGGTGCTCGTGGAGCCTTCGCCGGATACCTTCCAGATTGACGGCTCCCTCATAGAGCAGGCCATAACCCCACGCACCCGGGCGGTGATGATAGTTCACCTCTACGGCCGCTGCGCATATACCGAAAGGATAGGGGAAATATGCCGCCGCCATAACTTGAAGCTGATAGAGGACAACGCCCAGGCCCACGGCTGCATATACCATGGCAACGGCTCAAAAAGAAGTATGCATACAGGCAGCCTTGGCGATGCCGCTGGCCACAGCTTCTATCCTGGCAAAAATCTTGGAGCCCTTGGCGATGCGGGCTGCGTTACTACGAGTGATGACGAACTGGCTGCCACGGTGCGTTCGCTCGGCAACTATGGGTCGTCGCGCAAATACGTGTTCGACTACGTTGGCAAGAACTCGCGCATCGACGAACTTCAGGCTGCCGTGCTCGACGTGAAGCTGCGCTATCTCGACGCAGAGAACGAAACTCGCCGCTCGGTTGCGCTCCGCTATATAAAGGAGGTGGACAACCCGCTCGTCAAGTTGCCGTCACTCGACTTCCACGCGAACAGCGTGTTCCATATCTTCCCCGTGTTGTGCAGCCGCAGGGACGAGCTGCAGCAGTATCTGCTCGACCGTGGCATAAAGACCATGATTCATTATCCCATACCGCCACATGGGCAGCAGTGTTACCGCGGTTCGGCGGCATTGCTGTTGCCGCAGGGCGGACTGCCCATAACGGAGCGCATACACAGGGAAGAACTGAGCTTGCCGTGCAGTCAGATAACGACAGACCGTGAGGCAACGGAAATAATAACGGCATTGAACGAGTTTAATTGAAAGAAAAGATGAGTCCAAAAGAACAGAGAAACATATTGCTCGCTTCGCATCTCGTGAAGCAGTTGAAACAGCGCCACTACGAGGCACTGTATTGCCCGACGGCAGCAGAAGCCGTGAAGACCATCGTAGGGATGATTCCCGACGGCAGCAGCGTAACATGGGGCGGCTCGATGACCATACGCGATATGGGGCTGACAAAGGCACTGCACGAAAAGAATACCCTTGACATCTGGGACCGCGACCTTGCCCCCGACCGCGCCGCGGCACAGGAGATTTACCACCGGGCATTCTCTGCCGACTACTATCTGTCGAGCGTTAATGCCATCAGCGAAGACGGACTGATAGTTAATATCGACGGCAACGGCAACCGCGTGGCAGCAATAACTTTCGGACCGAAAAACGTTATTTTTGTAGTCGGAATAAACAAGGTTGTGCAAACACTTGATGCTGCTATAAGTCGTGCACGTAGCATTGCAGCACCAATTAATGCCCAACGCTTTGCAAATCTTGACACACCATGCAAACATGATGGTGTGTGTCATAACTGCAAGTCAAAAGATTGCTTGTGCAATTATTTTCATATTATGCGCAATTCTCACCCTGCAGGTAGGCATACAGTTATTCTTGTCGGTGAAGATTTAGGATATTGAAATATATAACTATAAGTAAAGAAACATTAATACTATGTTCACAGCAAAAGAAATTCAAGATAAGGTAAATGCTCATATTGCAGCATTGCCGTATGATCGTCAGCCAATATCATTATACGAGCCTGTTAAATATGTTCTTGCAGGTGGTGGCAAACGTATCCGCCCATCATTCGTTCTTATGGCTTATAATTTGTATCATGATGATATTGATGCAGCATTGCCTGCAGCAACAGCACTTGAGACATATCATAATTGTACACTTCTTCATGATGATCTTATGGATAATGCAGATATGCGTCATGGTAGACCAACAGTACATTGCAAATGGAATCCAAACATGGCTATTCTTTCGGGTGACACCATGCTTGTTCTTGCATATAAGCATCTTGGCGACAGTAAACCTGAGTATTTAAAAGCAGCGCTTGATCTTTTTACGGAAACAACGCTTGAAGTAAGTGAAGGACAACAGTATGACATGGAATTCGAAACCCGTGATGATGTTACGGAAGATGAGTATATAGAAATGATACGATTGAAAACCAGTGTTCTTCTTGCATGTTCTTTGAAAATGGGAGCTGTTGAGGCTGGAGCTTCTAATGAAGATGCCGATTTGCTGTATAAATTTGGTGAGAGAATTGGACTTGCATTCCAGTTGCAGGATGATTTCCTTGATGTATATGGCGATCCTAAGGTTTTTGGAAAAGCAATAGGAGGTGATATACTTTCAAATAAGAAAACATACATGCTCATAAATGCCTATAACCGTTCAGAAGGAAAAATGCGTGAAGAACTTGAGTATTGGCTTAGTGTAAAAGACTTTAACCCTAATGAAAAAATAGCCGCAGTCACTGAAATATACAACAAACTCGGCATTGATAAACTTGCAGAAGCAAAAATCAAAGAGTTTTTTGATGAAAGCCGTCAATATCTTGACCGTGTCAACGTTGCCGATGAACGTAAGAATGCATTAAGGGAGTATACGGAAAAAATGATGAACAGAAGAAAATAATGCCATACAGGAGACTACCAAACACAGACAAGTCAAGACTTTTAGCTCTGAAAACACTGCTCGATAATAATGACGTGTATACGGTAAAAGAACGTTTCTTGGATTGGAAAGATGTTAGTGAGGCTAAAACTTCTTACGACAGGTTGCTCACAACAGTAAGGCAGTATGACATAGACAAGAAAGCGCAAATTCGCGGAAGAGGGAATTTTGATCAACTTCAGCGTAATGCCGTATTATATGTAAGTCATTTTATGTATGTTCTCAGAATGTGTGTGGAGCGTGGAGAGATAAAACGCTCTTTGCTTAATATGTATGGCTTGCCACAGGATATAACAATTTTGCCCAGTGTTCAGACTATAGCTCCATTACTTGAGTGGGGTAAAAAAATCATAGAAGGTGAAAAGTTGCGTATAAAGCAAGGTGGCCGTCCTATTTATAATCCTACGATAGGAATGGTGAGCACGCATCTTGATATTTTTGCAGAATCATTCTCAAAGCAGAAAGCCTTGCAGAAACGCACTCGTGACATGGAGATGCGCCTGAAGAGTATGCGCCCGCAAATAGATGAGCTTATCGTGAGAATATGGAATCAGGTGGAAGATCATTTTAAAACCGAGAGCTTGGAAGACAGATTAGAGCATTGCAGCAAGTATGGAATAAAATATTATTATAGAAAAAACGAAAAAAATGATTGATACACATACACATATAGACGGTGAGGAGTTTGATTCAGACCGTGAATTTGTTATAGAACGTGCTAAGGCTGCTGGTGTAGAGAAAGTTTTTGTACCGGCAATAGACTTGAAATCTGTTGACACAGTGCTTGCCACTTGTGCCGCCTATCCTGGTTATGCCTATCCGATGATAGGTCTGCATCCAGAGGAAGTAAAAGATGATTGGCGTGATGTGCTTGCAAAAATGAAACCTATGCTTGACAATCCTGATAATCCTTTTATAGCGATAGGCGAAGTAGGACTTGATTATTATTGGAGTCGTGAATTTGAGCAACAGCAGCTTGATGCATTTGAAGAACAAGTGAAATGGGCAGTTGAATATGATTTGCCTTTGATGATACACTGTCGTAAGGCACAAAACGAAATGGTTGCAATACTTCGTCGGTATGAGAGCGATTTAAAGTGTGGAGGAGTCTTCCATTGCTTTACAGGCAATGATAAAGAGGCAGAGCAATTATTGTCATTCAAAAACTTCGTGCTTGGCATAGGTGGCGTACTTACATTCAAGAAATCACATTTGCCGGAAGTGTTGTCCAACATACCGTTAAGTAGAATTGTGCTTGAAACAGATTCTCCATACATGGCACCTGTGCCTATGCGAGGAAAACGTAACGAAAGTGCATACGTATCATATGTATTGCAGAAAATGGCAGCAGTATACGGTATCTCACTAGACGAAGTAGATGCAGAAACAACAAAAACAGCATTGCATTTATTCAATTTAAAATAAAAAATAGTGTATTTGTAATAATATTTAGCAATTAATTATTATCTTTGCACATAAAATAATTGATGTATTGTAGCATCTGAACGGAAAGATGCTCGAGTGGCTGAAGAGGCACGCCTGGAAAGCGTGTAAACGTCTAAAGCGTTTCGGGGGTTCGAATCCCCCTCTTTCCGCAATAGGTTAATGTGATAGATACGCAGTGATGCGTTTTTAATTTTAATAGTTATCACTTGGATTTTATATCCAAGAAGGAAAGTTAAATGAGTTTATTAAAAATTTAAAGGATGCATGCAGTGATGCAAGCATCCTTTTTTTGTAGCTGTTTGTTATAGCTTATATTGCTTCATACTCTTTTGTTGCATTAAAGCAAGGGCATGCTTTATGCCATTTACTGCTGTCTGTTGCGCTCCAAATGTCTCTGTGTCCTAATATCTTAGCCTTAGGATAACGCTCTCTCAGCTGCAGAAGAATGTGTACTATGGCTGCTTTTTCTTCAATAGTTCTATTGTCTATAGGCTTTCCATATTTGTCTATTCCTCCAATGTAAGCAATGTTTATAGCCGATGCATTATAGCCTGCAACTCCATTACTTGGTATACTTTCATCAAGTAGTTTCACGGTTTCTCCGTTGGGAGTAACAATGTAATGATACCCAGGATATTTCCATCCCCTTTGTCTAAATCCTTTTTTAATAGTTTCTACAGAAGCCTTTTGGCTTGTTGCTGTGCAGTGAATAAAAATTAGTTTAATCTTCCTCATTGTCTAAATCTTTTTGATTAATAAAAATTGTTATGTGTTTATTTGTAATGCTGCAAATGTATTATTTCTTGTTTTATCAGTATCTGTGTTGAGTATTATTGTGAAGCTTTCTGCACAAACCTTGTTTATTAAGATAATCCTTACAGTAATCAGAAAGTTACAAGTGTGTGAATTTTGTAAAAATAAGCGGAAAAATTTTGTATTGTAATTAATATGGTGTACCTTTGCACTCGATTGGCAAAATGCCAATTAAGGGGTGCTACCGCAGTTGCGGATGCTGAGAACAAACCCATATCACCTGATCCGGATAATGCCGGTGTAGGGAAGTATAGCTCGTTCTTTTATTGTTTGCATATTATATGAGCAGCAATTTTGTTGCATATTTTAATATCTCGCCCCTTATACGTAAAAAGATAGAGATGCTGGTGCGCGTGAGCGTAACCTTGTGTCTCATGTAAACAGGTAACAACCAAAATGAAACAAATCAATGGCGTAGCAATGGCTGTGGTATGCACTCTTTGTGCTCAGAATGCCCTTGCTGAGCAGAAAGTTGACACGGTGAATGTTCACCAACTCAACGAGGTAGTTGTCAAAGCTGTACGTGCACAGAAGAGCGCACCGTTTGCTGTGGCAAACATTCAGAAATCAGAACTTCAGAATTTTTCAGCTTCAGGAAGAGAACTGCCGTATCTCTTTTCTCGCACACCGGGAATTTTGGCTTGGAGCGAGAACGGACTTGGTGCCGGTACAACTTATATGCGTATGCGTGGAGCTGCAGGCAGCCGTATCAATGTTACTCTTGACGGTGTGGCACTGAACTCTCCTGAAGACCAGACTGTGTTTTGGGCAAATATGAATAGCTATGCTTCGTTGCTCAATAGCGTGCAGATTCAGCGTGGCGTAGGTTCTTCTACCAATGGCGATGGTGCTTTTGGCGGTTCTATTTCTCTTCAAACTTCAGCTCCAGCTGTTAAACCATTCATAGAACTTACTGGTTCTTATGGAACATACAACACATACAATGCTGGAGCAAGTTTCTCAACAGGATTACTTTTCAATCATCTTATCTTCGACGGTGCTTATCACGAAACCGCAACAGATGGATTCATTGACGGAACAAACGGACGTTCAGGCTCATATTACGGTGGACTGACATGGCTTGGCGACAATTTCCAGATTCGCTATAAAAATATAGGTAACTTTGAGAAAACCGGTCAAGCTTGGAACTATATCTCTGGTCCCAACGGTGATGAGTCGTATAAAGAAATATATAAGATGGGACTTGGCAGAAGCAACACTCTTCTTGGCGACTATGTGAAAAATGAGAACGGTGGCTATACTCTTAATCCATACACTTTCCGCGACGGACACAAGTGGGACCGCACAACCGACAACTTCTACCAAAACCACAATATCCTTTCTTTTGCATGGCAACCAAGTGAGCATTGGACACACAATGCAGCATTGCATTATACGTATGGATACGGATACTATGCCGATTTCCGTCACAACAAGGCTCTGGGAGAGAAGTTTGGTATCAATATAACAGATGGTGCCGGCAATGTTGTAAAGGTAAAGACCGATGAGGTACGCCATAAGGGACTTACACAGAATGCCTATGGAGTGGTATACAACGTGAACTATAAGGACAATGATTGGGATGTTATTGGCGGTGTAAACCTACAGCAATTCCGTGGTAACCATTGGGGATACCTTACTTATATAAAGGATGAGGCTATCGAGAAGAAATATCTGACAAACAATGGCAAGTATAAATACTATGACTCTGATGCCCGTAAGGATGACTACAGCGCATTTGTAAAGGCTGCATACAAATTCCTCGACAGTTGGAATGTTTTTGTAGACTTGCAGTATCGCCATGTAGGATATAAGACTGACGGTAACAATGATAAATTTATCAAGGCTTCAGATGGAAAATATTATGCACAGCGTCTTGACGTTGATGAAGATTTCAACTTCTTCAACCCTAAGGCTGGTATCTCTTATACCAACGGCGGACACAAGGCATACGCTTCTGTTTCCTTGAGTAACCGTGAGCCAGAGCGCAACAACTACACTGACAACGGAAACTATCCTTTCCCAAAGAAGGAGCAAGTTACCGACTATGAGCTTGGTTATCAGTACACTGGCAGCAACTGGCATGCAGGAGTAAACTTATATTACATGGACTATGACAATCAGATAGCACAAACCGGCGAGTTGAGTGATATTGGCGAAGCCCTTACCACAAATATAAAGGATTCCTACCGTATGGGTGTTGAGCTTACTGCAGGATGGTCGCCATTGTCATGGTTGAGCGTTGAGGGCAACGCAGCCATCAGTCAGAACAAGATAAAGAACTTTGACGAGCATGTTGCTGCTTATGACGCAGATTGGTATGACCTTGATGCTGTTGTCAACCACTACAGCAAGTCAACACTTGCATATTCGCCAAATGCCATTCTTAATGGATTCGTTGATTTCCATTATCAGGGATTTTCAGCTACATGGCACACTAATTTTGTAAGCTCACAGTATGTAGACAACTCTCAGAGCAAGGAGCGTCAGTTGCCATGCTTCTCTCAGACAGATCTAAATATGAATTATGTTCTCGGCTTGAAAAACTGTGGCATAAAGAGTATCAAGTTTGGCATTGACCTGAACAATATCTTTGACCGTCACTATGCAAATTGCGCTTACGACTATGGATATTATTTAGCTGGAAAACGTGTTTCATCATTGGCATACGTGCCAGCAGCAGGTTTCAACATGATGGGTAACATCACATTGAAATTCTAAAGAATGAATATTTTATACTGATATATTAGTGCCGGAGAGATAAGTATAGGCTGTCTCTTCGGCTCTTTTCCTTTTAATGCTTTTTTATTATGTTTGAATATCTTTCGGAACACTGGCTCGACATCTTCACAACGCTTTTAGGTCTGCTTTACATCTGGCTTGAATACCGTGCACACATTGCCCTATGGCTCGTAAGCATCATAATGCCGGCAATGGACATATACCTGTATTGGAGCCACGGATTATACGGTGATGCCGGAATGGCTGCCTATTACACAATAGCCGGAGTCTACGGATATGTGATGTGGAAATACGGTATAAGAGTAAAGAAAATATTTTCAAAGAAAGAGTCTTCTACCGAGACGCCAGCAGTAACGCTGCCTATAACCCACATGCCACTAAAGACGTACCTTCCTGTTATCTTTGCATTTTTTGCTGCATGGGCTGCTACGTATTGGGTATTGATAGAGTTTACCAATAGCAGTGTGCCGTTGCTTGATGCCTTTACAAATGCATTGAGCTTTGTTGGTTTGTGGGCACTTGCCAAGAAATATATAGAGCAGTGGCTGTTTTGGATTATCGTTGATGCCGTTTGTTTCTATTTGTACATAGGAAAAGGTATTCCTTTCAAGGCTGGACTTTATGGGTTATATGTAGTTATTGCTATAGCTGGATACTTCAAGTGGAAACGAATGATGAGGGAAGCAAAATGAGATACGATTGTGTAATTCTCGCCAACGGTGATTTTCCAACCCATCATACACCGTTGTCAATATTGGAGCAGGCAAGTTTTCTGTGTTGTTGTGATGGTGCAGCACAGGTGGCTATAGAGCATGGACTGCAGCCGAAAGTTATTGTTGGCGATGGCGATTCGATGACAAAAGGCGTGAAGACTGACTATAGTGAGATTCTGCATCTGGTGAGCGAGCAGGAAGACAACGACTTGACAAAGGCAACTCGTTATTGCAAGCAGCAAGGCTTCAGTAATATTGCCTATATTGGAGCAACTGGTAAGAGAGAAGACCATACCATTGGCAATATCTTCTTGTTGCCAAGATATTTAAGGGATTTCAATATATCCGTAAGGATGTTTACAGACAATGGCTTTTTTCTTCCAGCAGAAGGAACAACAGTTTTCAAATCATTTCCAGGTCAGCAAGTAAGTATATTCAATATTTCATGCACAGAAATAAAGAGCAAAGGCTTGCGTTGGGAATCTTATGCTTATCGTGAACTTTGGCAGGGCACGCTAAACGAATCCGTCGGCAACAGCTTTACTCTGTATGCCGACGGTTCCTACATTGTTTTTCAGACTTATGAGAAGAAGATTATTCCTTAGTGCTGGATATTTTTGAAAAACGCTCTGCCCAATCTTTCATAACGGCATTGCGCCATTTTGATACAGTGCCGGCTCCTTGCCATTTCCCGTTTTGGTTGGAATAGTTGCCTCCGCCTTGGCTGTCGTCGTCAGACCTTCCGCTATTCATGCTCTCATCGCCGACGTCACTCCACCATGTTTTGCCAAGTTTCACAGGCACTTGTTTTATGGTATTGCTTTTGCATTTATAAAGCTCAACGGCTGGCCATTTCTCTCCAACGGTAAATGTGCCGTTATGAACGGGGAAGTTTTTTATGTTTGACGTTATCGTATACGAAAGAGTAGCTGGAGCTTTCGGGCTGTATCTTACCACATAAATTCCATTACCTTCATAATATCCGCGCCAATCTTGCTTGTCAGTATGCATTATGAAGCAAACAGAATCAGTTAAGTTTTTTGTGTCTTCCCTTTTGTTCTTTTCCAATTTCGGGCCTTTAATTCGCCATTCCATCAGCGAATATACAGGCACTGTGTCTTTTTCGCATAGCTTTCCTGTAATGATATATTTTGGCGATTGGGAAATTTTTTCAAACTGTCCTCCCCAATGCGGTGAGTTTGGTTCATTGGCATCAAATCCTTTCCCCATAAGATACAATAAAGTAGGTGTGTCTCCCATTTTACAGTTGCCGCCGTAGTAGTTTTTAAACGCATCCCCCATAGCTCCATGCCCTTTCATGCACTTTTCCCAAAACTTAGCTTGGTAATACGACAAATCATCGTTTGAGCCGATAAATCCACGGTAAGAGGCATTGTCTTCAATAAACCAAAGATTAGGGAAATTGTTCACAATATAATTGTATCCGTTGGCTCCCCATTTCTTGTTCGGTCCGCCAATCCAGTTGATGCGTATCTTGTCTGCAATATCCGGAGCATCGTGTAAAGCTTGTGCCACATCTTCCAAACATCCCCATACAAGTACCCACAGAGGTTGAGAACTTTTTTTTCTTGCACATTTTACAATCCATTCAGAGCCTTCTGTAGATTTTCCGAATCCACAAAGTGGAGCTTCATCAGTGCGTCCCTGTTTTGTTATAGAGCGCAAATATTCGGGACGGAGCAATTCAGGATAAGCTCTTGACAACTGATAAAAGTCTTTCTTGTATAAATCAATCATTTTCAGAATCTCTCCCTTTGTACCTTTACCGTAAGATGGTGATGATACGAGTCCCTCTATATTAAACAAGTCGCTGTACATCAGCAAATGAATCATAGACTGATTGTCGTCAGGATCAGTGCCGCCGATATCTGTACTGACTAAAATTCTGGGCTTTTCGTTTTGTGAGTTTTGTGCAAATACACATTGCTGTATGCAGATAAGCAGCAGACAGAAAATAAGTTTTATAGATAAGATATTTTTCATTGTTATGTTATTTATTTTATGTAATGACGTTGTTTCCATTTTTATGTAATGCAAAAAAAACATTATACTTTCCTTGATAACATGCCGTATTACCTCCTTTAAGTGGGCATCTTAGTGCACGTAATGTGCCCACTTTCAAGTCGTAAAGCGGCATCTAAAATTTATGAGCATGGCATTCTAAAGATAATTTGTTATTAAATAATAATCATCATCAGAAATAATTTGTATCTTTGTAACCGTAATTAATAAAACAACAACGATATGTCATACGAACAAATGGCACGCTTGGAGGTGCTCAATGCTGTATCTGGCATAAATTCCAAGGAGGAACTCGATGAGTTCAAAAATATGCTTGCCCGTTATTTTGCAGACAAGGCACAAAGGGAAATCGATGCTCTATGGGATAATGGGAGCATTGACGAAAATACAATTGAGGCATGGGGTAAAGAACATATGAGGACACCGTATGCAGCTAATCGTTCTTGACACAAATTGCTTGTTGCAAGTGTTGCCTTCAAGGAGTAAATACCATAAGGTATGGGATAGAATCTTGGATGGCAGCATATCGCTGTGTGTGAATACTGAAATTCTTGAGGAGTATGAAGAGATAATAGGTGCAAAGACCAATAAGAGAATTGCACATAATGTTGTCGAGGCAATAGCCAGATTGTCCTCAACATGTTTTCAGTCTGTTTATGTACATTTCCGTCTCATTGAACAAGATTTGGATGACAATAAATTTGTAGACTGTGCTATTGCTGCCGGAGCTGAGTTTGTTGTTTCCAATGATTCGCATTTTGATGTTCTAAAGAATATAAAGTGGCCGGCAGTAAATGTATTAAAACTTGAAGACTATTTTTCCATTCAAAATGTTTGATACTCCTTTATTGTATCTCAATAAAAATGTATAATTTTGTAACCGTAATTAATAAAACAACAACGATAATATAATAACATAAAGCATTATGGCAACAATTCCAGAATTCAAGTATGCTCCTATGTTCCAGTTGGGAAAGGACACTACTGAATACTATTTGCTTACCAAAGACGGTGTGTCGGTAAGCGAGTTTGAGGGAAAGAAAATTCTCAAAGTTTCAAAACAAGCACTCACCCAAATGGCGCAGCAGGCTTTCCACGACGTGGAGTTCATGCTCCGTCGTGAGCATAACCTGCAGGTGGCTAAGATTCTCTCTGACCCGGAGGCTTCAGAGAATGACAAGTATGTGGCTCTGCAGTTCCTGCGCAATGCAGAGACGGCTGCAAAAGGTATTTTGCCTTTCTGCCAGGATACAGGTACTGCTATCATCCACGGCGAGAAGGGACAGCGTGTTTGGACTGATTTTGAAGATGAAGAGGCACTGTCGCTCGGTGTGTTCAACACATACACTCAAGACAATCTGCGCTATTCGCAGAATGCTCCTTTGAATATGTACGACGAGGTGAACACACGTTGCAACCTACCAGCTCAGATTGACATCGAAGCTACCGAGGGCGACGAGTATCGCTTTGTATGTGTTGCTAAAGGTGGTGGTTCGGCAAACAAGACTTACTTCTATCCGATGACCAAAGCCACTATCCAGAACGAGGGCACTCTGCTGCCGTTCCTCGTAGAGAAGATGAAGACTCTTGGTACTGCTGCTTGTCCTCCTTATCATATTGCTTTCGTTATTGGTGGTACTTCGGCAGAGAAGAACCTGCTCACAGTGAAGCTCGCTTCTATTAAATACTACGACTCGCTGCCTACTACAGGTGACGAGACTGGACGTGCGTTCCGTGACATCGACCTTGAGAACAAGCTTCTTGATGAGGCTCACAAGATTGGACTCGGTGCTCAGTTCGGCGGTAAATATCTGGCTCACGACATCCGTGTGGTTCGTCTGCCACGCCACGGAGCAAGCTGTCCTATCGGTATGGGAGTGAGCTGTTCGGCCGACCGCAACATCAAGTGTAAGATTAATGCCGACGGTGTTTGGATTGAGAAGATGGATTCCAATCCTTCAGAGCTTATCCCGGAGGAACTGCGCAAGCCTGGCGAGGGAGCAAAGGGTATCGAGATTGACCTCGACAAGGGTATCGACGCCGTGCGCAAGGAACTCACAAAATATCCTGTAAGTACTCGTGTTAATCTAAAGGGAACAATCATCGTGGCTCGCGACATCGCTCATGCCAAGCTGAAGGCTCGTCTGGATGCCGGCGAGGAAATGCCGCAGTATTTCAAGGATCATCCTATCCTCTATGCTGGACCGGCAAAGACTCCGGAGGGGTATCCTTGCGGATCTATGGGACCGACCACGGCTAACCGTATGGACCCGTACGTTGACGAGTTCCAGGACCACGGCGCATCGCTCGTTATGATTGCCAAGGGCAACCGCTCACAGGTGGTTACCGATGCCTGCAAGAAGCACGGTGGATTCTATCTCGGCACTATCGGTGGTGTGGCTGCTGTTCTTTCGCAGAGTTCAATCAAGAGCATTGAGTGCGTTGAGTATCCGGAACTGGGTATGGAGGCTATCTGGAAGATTACCGTTGAGGACTTCCCTGCTTTCATCCTCGTTGACGACAAGGGCAACGACTTCTTCAAGCAGCTGAAGCCATGGTGCCCTAACTGCAAGTAATTTCGTTCATTTTACTCTCACATCCCTCACTCTATCCCTCACACCTCAGAATGCCGATAAACAGGGCGTTTGCGTGTGATTGGTGAGGGTGTGAGGGTAAAATGAAGAAAAAATTTTTGTATTAATAAAAAGCGGCAAGCTGAATTTATTGTTCAGCTTGCCGCTTAATCTTTTATATATGTGCTATTTTAATATCCGAAAATATCTTCAGTAGAAAGCTTTCTTACCGGAGCAATCTTCTCCAAGCCCTTCATGTCAATCTCGTTCTCATCGCCAAGGATGAGGTAGCGGAATGGCTTGTGAGCGATGTTCTCGTTTGTGAATTTAACCAAATCCTGAAGAGTGATTGAAGGCAATGCCTCGTAAACCACCTTGTTGATGTCGTAGTCGATACCGAGCTTCTTGTATCCGAAGTAGGTCTGCAGAATGGCAAGCTTAGTGGTGCGGTGAGCCTCGATGCGCTTCGTTATTGCCTGTTTCGCAATCTCGAATGCCTTCTCAGACTGAGGAATGGTGTCCATGATGTTGTTGAAGGTGCGGATGCAGTCCATCATCTTGTCGTTCTGCGAGATGATGTTGGTGCAGAAGTATTCCGGATTGTTCTTCTTCGAAGGGGTGTAGTAGCCTGCCCATGCGCTGTAGGCAAGTCCGCGGGCCTCGCGAAGCTCCTGGAACACTACGGTGTTCATGCCTCCGCCGAAGTATTCGTCGAACATAGTGATAATCGGTTCGTTCTTCGGGTCATACTGCTTGCCCTCGTTGTGATACTGCATCATGTAGATGTTCTTTGCCTTGTAAGGAGCAACCCAAATCTCGTTCTTCGGGGTGAGCTGTGTTGTATAAGGCTTGCCTGCAGGAACATCCATGAGTTTCTTTGCCGGCTTGTGGCATTTGTCTATTGCTGCCACGGCATCCTTCAGGGAGAGTGGACCATAGTAGAGCACTTCATGCTTGTAGGAGTTGAGGCTCTTCACGAGGTCTACAGTCTTCTGTGGGTCGGTTGTAGCAAGTTCCGTGCTGTCAGGTATGTTGCGGAAAGAGTTGTATTCGCCGTATTCTCCATAGCGTATCAATGCACCGAAGTTGGTGTTCTGGTTCATCTTTGCATCGCGGCGTTCCTTCATCTCGTTCTCCACCCAACGCTTGTAGGCATCCTTGTCAACCTTTGCATTCTGCAGGAAGTTCTCTGTCAGCTCAACAGCCTTCTGCATGTTGTCGGCAAGACCGTAGATATTGATGCCGATATTGTCGTTGGTAACGCTGATGTTGTAGTCGCAGGCCAATTTGTAGTACTCCTGCTTAATCTGCTCGGCACTCATCTTGTCGGTTCCGAGATAGTCGATGTATTTAATGGCGTATGGCAACCATTTGTTAGCCTCTTCGCCGAAGTCGTAGCGCAGGTTCAGGACAAAGGTTTTGTTCGTTTTGTTCTGCACGTAGTAAACGGGCAGCCCCTTCTTTGTCTTGCTTATCGACATATCCTTCTTGAAGTCGAGGAAGCGGGGATGGATTGGCTCCACTTTAGAGTTGATAATCTCGCTGACGAACTCGCTCTGCAGGTCGCGGTTTGAAGGGATGGCGGTAATCTGCGGCTTGTCTATCTTCTTCTGCGTTGAGTCAACTCCCTCCTCCTTGTATACTATGGCGTAGTTGTTTTTCAAATACTTCTGTGCAAATGCCATGACATCCTGTTTGGTGAGTTTTGAGATGCGGTTGATGTAGTTCACCTTGTCTGTCCATTTCTCGCCGTTGATGAAAGCATCGACGAACTCGTTGGCGCGCCATTCGTTGCTCTCCAATGAGTTGTTGTAGTCAAGTTTCATGTTGTTGATAACCGAAGGCAGCAGGTCGTCGCTGAACTCACCATTCTTCAGTTTCTCCACTTCGGCGAGCATGATGTCGCGAACGTCTTTCAAAGTCTGTCCCGGCATAGGTATTCCGTAGAGGATAAACTGTGAGTACTCGTTGAGACCGTCGTTGTAGGCTGCCGCATACTGGCATTTCATCTTCTGGTTGATGTCGAGGTCGAATAGTCCTGCCTTGCCGTTGGCGAGCATTTCGCTGATAACCGACAGTGTGTCGCTCTGCTCTGAAGCTGCGCCGGGGAAGTTCCAGCCCATCATCATGAAGGCTGCCTCCTGTCCAACTACGGTAGTATCGCGCGGAGCTGTCAGCTCTTTTACCGGTGCATACTGCGGGAATGAGAGATTCTCGCTCTTCTTCCAAGAGCCGAAGTATTTGTCGATAGAAGCGATTACCTTGTCCGGGTCGAAGTCGCCAGCCATACAGATTGCCACGTTGTTCGGCACGTAGTAGCGGTGGAAGTAGTTCTTGATGTTTGTGATAGAAGGGTTCTTCAGGTGCTCCTGGGTTCCGATGGTGCTCTGTGTGCCGTAAGGGTGAGTAGGGTAGAGCAGACGGTAGAGCGACTCCCACACCTTGCGGTTGTCCTTGGCAAGACCGATGTTGTATTCCTCGTAAACAGCCTCCAGCTCTGTGTGGAAACCGCGGATAACCATATTCTGAAAGCGGTCGCCCTCAACCTTCAGCCAGTTGTCCACCTCGTTCGACGGGATGTCCTCGGTGTAGCAAGTTACGTCGTTACTCGTGTAGGCATTGGTTCCCGTTGCACCGATAGATGACATAATCTTGTCGTATTCGTTAGGGATGAAATACTTGGCAGCAATTTGCGAAACACTGTCAATTTCGTGATAAGCCTGTTTGCGCTGTGCTGGGTCGGTCAGTTTGCGGTAAGCCTCGTAGCGGCGTTCTATGTCGTCAAGATACGGCTTCTCCTTTGCGGCATCTGTAGTGCCGAACTTCTGTGAGCCCTTGAACATGAGATGCTCCAGATAATGGGCAAGACCAGTTGTTTCTGCAGGGTCGTTGCGTGAGCCTGTGCGCACGGCGATGTAGGTCTGTATGCGCGGTTTCTCATTGTTCACCGAGAGATAGACCTTCAGACCATTGTCGAGAGTGTAGATGCGAGCATGCATAGGGTCGCCTGGCACCGTCTCATACTTGTAGTCTTTTGCCTGGATGCCCAAAGTAGCGAGGGCACAGCAGGCAATGATAAACATTGATTTTAGTTTCATATCGTTTTGATTTGAGTTAATGTCTTTAATATTAAATAATGCACCAGATATAAATGCTATATTGTAACTATAACCTATTGAGGAATGTATCGATAGTTTCTCTGTCTACATCACCTAACTCATATTCCTTTTCGGCATCCTTGGCAATAAGTTCAAGCCATTCATTATGTGCTTTGCGACAGCTGTCAATGAAATCTTGCTTGTCCTCGCTGTCGAGGCTAAGCCATCCGTATATGTCGTTTGCAATCTTTATGGCAAGTGCTCTTTCTGTCTTTTCCTTATTTAGTATCGTGCTGTTTAATGTTTGCGACAAAGCGTCAGTCGTGTCAATGTCGCCGTTCAAAATAGAATCCACAATTTGCTGTGCCGTTTGCTGGCTAATGTATAATCCAGACAAATCAGACAATGTAATGTTTGTGTTGTCCATATCATCTTCTTCATTGCAACATTCTTCTTCACCGATACGTTCAGCGAGAAACATTTTTATTGCCATGCTGTAGAATTTTATGCCTTTGTGCAGCGATGTCCTCTTTACGAGCAGTCCGTTTTCCAGTTCATACACATCCCTCTTGCCATTTTTGTCGGCAGTCTGCTCAAGAATGTTTTTCGCCTCCACAATTTTCGTTATCGTATATGCATTGAGCCATGAAGTGTCTACCATACTG
>CAKQCV010000027.1 GCA_934217675.1 uncultured Prevotella sp.
GGTGTGTTAGTTCAGCTGGTTAGAATGCCTGCCTGTCACGCAGGAGGTCACGGGTTCGAGTCCCGTACACACCGCAAAAAAAGGTTGCTTAACGGCAACCTTTTTTGCATAAATAGAGTTTTACTAAATACATTGACTTATATAAATTCAAGAAGTTTATTTTATTTTTATTAGCCATCCCCTTCTTCCATCTCTTGTTCTGCGCTTAAATCCGTTTTCTTTCAGTGCTGCCGCAAGAGTTTTTAGTGTAGGACGGTCTTTAGAGTTTAATTTGTTGTCGAGATACGATTTTATGTCGGCAAGTGGCATGAAGTCGTCCACACGACTCTCTGAAGGTTCAAAATAGGTTGTCAGGATCTCGCTTATAGACGAGGTTTCGCAAAACTGCATGTTGTTGCTTTCCATTTTTGCCTCCTCGTCAGTCGAGAGGTAATATCTCTCTCCGTTTTCTATTTCCTCAAGAGCCTGTGCATATAACTGCTGGTAGTTTATGGGCGAGTCGGTGTCGATGATCCCGTTAGTTTCGCAGCATAGATAACGTCGGCTACCGGTTGAATCGTTCAGTGGCTGTCGCTCGTTGGTAGTAGCTATAAACGATGCCGTGCGTGGCAGCAACTCATAGTGCTCGCTGCGCATTCTTCTTGTCTGCACCTCTTTTTCGGTGAGTATACGTTTAATCTTTGCCTGTTCGCGCACAGTTTTACTGTTGTATTCGTCAATATTCACCAAACACATCCTGCACAGCATCCTTTCCACCTGTTCCGCGCTGTCGAGCTTTATGTCGTCAATGAAATATTCTCTTAGGGCAGGTGGCAGAATCATTCTGCAGAACGTAGACTTGTGTGTGCCCTGCTTTCCTATAAGCATTGGAACTATGGCATTTCCAAACGTGCGGCTGCGGTTCGTCCATTGTGCCACCATTCCCAAGAACCATCTGTGGAAGAGCTGTTTCCAGTTCTTGTCTGTCGTGGGCACCCTTTCAGCCAGTTCACCTATATAATCCTTCTTGCGGTTCCATTTTCCACATCCCCACAGAAATTCCATTACCGGGTTGTAATTTTTAACCAGTGCAGAGCGCACGTAAGTTTCAATGTCGTTGGTCCATGCCACACTGACGTCTATCATCTGTTCAAACGAAATGCGTTTCAGTTCACGGTCGTTCAGCGGTCTCCATGGGTTATAGTTTCCATCGTTTTCCCTTATCTCTTCCGTTTTCTTCATCACGTTGTACCTTAACTCGTATCTTCTTTCCAGAAAATCCCTTACTTTGCGCGCTGTGCGTTCCTTTTCGTTCATCATTGCCATAGGTTTTCCGTTCTCATGTTGTGCATATACGTTTCTGAATATTTTCCGTATAGAGTCAATACTCAGATTTACTTGTCCAAGCCATGAGACTCTTATTACGGAAGCCTCTTCTGGCAGTGCGCTTTTCCTGCAATATTTTGCAAGCAGCATGACAAAATGCTCTCCGTCGTCATTGTTTTTGTCGCCTTTCATCTTCAAGTCTTCCGATGCCTTGTTGCAGCAGGTATAGAAGTTCAGTCTTTGTTTCTCCCTTTGCTCCCACGTAGGGTCACTCGATGTAAATCCGTTTTTGTTGGTGTTTGCGTTAGGGTAGGAGGCAGCGTTGGTGTCTTCCTTTATCACGGTTATAGGCAGAGCCTTCGGGTTGTAGTATAAGTTGCTGTCTTGACTCATTCTGCATCCTCTTACCGTTGTTTCCTCATGGTTGAGAAAAGTGCATCCGGTCATTGCAGAGTATAATTTTGTGGTTTGCTGTGCTGCAGTCCTCATAAAGTTCATGTAGCAGTTGGTGTCTGTTGGGATTGTTTCCTGTGCCGACAGGCATTTCACCACGAGTTTTAGCGTTTTGCGACTTGATCCTGCAAAGATCAGCATTGTTTGCGGAAGTTGTTGCAGTCTGTTTCTCAGAGAAATTGTTTCGGCGGCACAGGCTTCAGCCTTTATGTTCAGTAGCAGCAGTCCTGTGGGCTCTTCAATATTTCCTATTTCGTTTCTCTTGAACGTTGCCGAGAATACGAGATATGGCATTTCGTCAGCCACATTGATGTGGCCTCTTACTGTATGTGGCCCTTCGTCAAGCTGTGCTCTCCATGCCACATCGGCAATTTTCTCCACAGTATCTTTCTTGTCTGTAGATTTCATCTTCTCTACAGCTTTTTCGAGTGTGATGTTTGAGAATGATACGATTTTTCCAAGGCGCGTTTTTACTCTTGTTATGTTCATTTGCGGTATGCGTTTAATAGTTTAATTCGTTTTCTTTTTACTCTTCAAAGATACAAAAAAAATCAACAAAATGCAAGCTTTTTCGTCTGAAATTGTGCTAAAAAAATGAAAGTTGGTGTACATAGTGTATGTTTTTATTATAACTACTTGTGTTTCAGAATTATATGTATGTGGATATTGGTTTTTGGTGTATGTTTATGTGTATGTTTTCAGAGAAATAGTGTATGTTTATGTGTATATGTTTATGAAATGTCGAATTATGTCATGATTGGCGTTTTGTCTGGCTGTAACAACGCCACTTACAAGGTGTAATTTGGCGGTATAGGAGTGCTAAAAGGGTTATTTACGGGTGCTAAAGCGGCAGGTAAATATGCTTTTATGAGTATGTCTTTTCATGCAGTATTTTTTGAAAAATATAATTACATACATCACTTTTATGAAAACATACACATAAACATACACCATAAAATGTTTCTTTATTTTATAAGTTTTTGATATATAGTGCTTTACAATAAAAACATACACCATGTACACTAACTTTCGTGTGTTTGGTGGAAAATTACGAATAAAAAGTAAAATTGCAGAATGATTTTTTTGATTTGTTTTTCAATCTAAAAAGTCTGTTTAGTGTATAATCTTAATGTACTCATAAAAAGCAAAAGACCCACCGTGGTCGCTGTCCAAATGGAAAGCGTGGCGGATACTTTTGCTGTGAAGGGTTATCAAAGTTTATGACTTTTACTTCATTTTCATTCCCATCTCATACATCAGGAAGCCGTAGACGTCAGCGTTTTCTTCCATCTGCTTGCTCAGCGGCTTGCCGCCACCATGGCCTGCTTTTGAGTCGATACGGATAAGTATTGGGGCATTGCCTGCTTGACATTCCTGTAAGGTGGCAGCAAACTTGAAGCTGTGAGCTGGAACCACACGGTCGTCGTGGTCAGCTGTCGTTACCAAAGTAGCAGGGTAATGCATTCCTTTCTTGATGTTGTGCAGGGGTGAGTACCCCTTCAAATATTCGAACATCTCCTTACTGTCGGCACTTGTACCATAGTCAGGAGCCCAGTTCCAGCCGATGGTGAACTTGTGATAGCGCAACATGTCCATAACGCCCACCTCCGGGATGCAAACCTTGAAGAGATCTGGACGCTGAGTCATGCATGCACCTACGAGCAAGCCACCGTTACTTCCACCGAGGATGGCGAGGTGGTTCTTGTCGGTGTATTTGTTGTTGATGAGCCATTCACCAGCTGAGATGAAATCATCGAATACGTTCTGCTTCTGCATCTTGGTACCAGCCAAATGCCAGTCTTCGCCATACTCGCCTCCACCACGGAGCACTACGTAGGCATAGATACCGCCATTCTCCAGGAAAGGTATGCGCATCGCAGAGAACGATGGAGGATAGGTGACGTTGAAACCACCATAGCCATACATTAGCACTGGATTCTTGCCTGTCTTCTTCATACCTTTCTTATAGGTCAGGAAGACTGGGATACGAGTACCATCCTTCGAGGTGCAAAAAGTCATCTCAGAAGTATAGTTGCTCAGCTTGAAGTTTACTTTCGGCTGACTGTAGATGCAACTTTTGCCAGATACCAAGTCAATTTGGTAGATGGTGGTAGGCACGGTATAGGAAGTATAGCTATAGAAGAGTTCTTTGCGCTCTCGCTTGCCGCTGAAGCTTGCGCTTCCTATGCCTGGCAATTTGATATCGGAGAGCTTCTCACCTTTTATATTATATAGATAGGCATGGCTGCAGTTATCCTTGGTGTAGGTGAGCACCATCTTGTTATCGTCCACGAAGGTCACGTTTTCCAGTACGGCATCCTGTTCTGGGATGAGTTCCTTCCAGTCTTGATAGCCAGGTTTATTCAGATTAGCCACCATCAGACGATACTTCTGGGCGCCAGCATTGGTGAGCATGTAGATGTTGTCGCCAATGATTTCCACAGGGGTGTAGGTCTTTGAGCAGTCGCCTGTCATCTGGATAAACTGGGAGTTAGGTTGGCGGAGGTCACGTACGAAGATATTGATGCCTTGGTCCATACCCGACTCGGTGAGAAACATCATCGTTTCCTCCTTGTTCACACTCACGCTATAGAAGCGGAGCGGATTGGCAGGGTTCTGATAGAAAAGCTGGTCTTGGCTCTGAGGTGTGCCCATCTTGTGGTAATATACCTTCTGGATTTCGTTCTTTGCCGAAGTCTCCTTGCCCTTCTCTGGCGCATCGTAGGCACTGTAATAGAAGCCATCGCCCTGCCAGTCGGCACCCGTGAACTTCGCCCAAACAATATGGTCTGGGTGGAGTTTCATGGTCTTCACGTCCATCACGTAGATTTCCTCCCAATCGCTTCCACTTCGTGAGATGGTGTAGGCAAGATACTTGCCGTCATGAGAGAAAGAGATGCCCTTGAGTGCCACGGTTCCGTCATCGCTCAACTTGTTAGGGTCGAGAAACACGCGAGCCTCACCTCCGAGCTTGTCCATCTGGTAGAGAACGGCTTGGTTCTGCAGACCGTTGTTTTTATAGACATACCACTTTCCGTTCTTCTCGAAAGGAGTATAGACCTTCTCGTAGTTAGCCACCTGTTTGAGGCGTTTCAAGTACTTGTTGCGCTGAGGTATCTTGGCGAGGTAAGCGTCGGTTACGGTATTCTCTGCCTTTACCCAAGCTGCAGTTGCTGCACAGGTATCATCTTCGAGTGGACGAAAGGGGTCCGCCACTTTTATGCCAAAGTATTCGTCTACCGTATTGTCCTTAGGGGCGGTAGGATACTTCAAGTTTTGTCCAATCATGGTGATGGCAGACATCGCCAGAATGGATGATAGTAAGATAGTCTTCATAATAATTTATATTTATTATCCAAATAGGTTATTAGAAAGCTCTATTATTAGCCTTTTTCATACTGAATAGTTATAAATTCAATGCACAACATTATTATAAAACAAAAAGCTGTACTTGTTCCAAATATCCTTTGTTATTCAGAATGAAGTACAGCTTCTGATATTTTTTGTATTAGTACCCCTTACTTTATTATCTTGTTTAGTTTGTCTTTCCACTCTGCGTAAGCGTCAAGATACTGTGTGCGTAGATTTAATTCCGGTTCTATTACAGCAAGCTTTTCGAGCGATGCAAATGCTTCGTTGTTGTTTTTGTAGTACCCGCATCCCATACCAGCTCCTTTGGCTGCTCCTACACTACCGTCAGTTTCATAAAGCTCAATCTGCGCTCCGCTAACTCCGGCAAGAGTATTTCTGAATAGTTCACTCAAGAACATATTAGCCTTTCCTGCATGTATCTTCGTTATGTCCATGCCCATTTTGTTCATTATCTCCATGCCATAACAGAAGCTGAAGACAATACCCTCTTGTGCTGCTCTTATGATGTGTGCCTTTGTGTGCTTGTTGAAGTTTATTCCGTGGATGGAACATCCTGTTTCTCTGTTCTCAAGAACTCGTTCTGCACCATTTCCAAAAGGAATAACCGAAAGCCCTTCGCTGCCGATAGGTATGTTTTCTGCAATCTTGTTCATATCAGAGTAGGATATACCCTCTGGTGCAATATTTCTGCGAATCCACGCATTAAGTATTCCTGTTCCGTTTATGCATAACAATACTCCAAGGCGTTCTTGCTCTTTAGTGTAGTTTACATGAGCAAAAGTGTTTACGCGGCTCTTTTGGTCGTAGCCAATATTGCCGAGCACTCCATATACAACCCCCGATGTTCCAGCTGTTGATGCTATTTCGCCAGGGTTGAACACGTTGAGGCTTAAAGCATTGTTTGGCTGGTCGCCAGCGCGATAGCTTATCGGTGTGCCTTCTTTGAGTCCAGCTTCCTCTGCAGCTTTTGCAGATACTTCACTTTGTATGCTGAATGTAGGAACAATGTCTGGAACAAGACTCTTGTCTATGTCGTAGAAATCGAGCAAGAAGTCTGCGGTTTTCTTTTCTTTGAAGTCCCATAATATGCCTTCGCTAAGTCCACTTGCTGTGGTGTTTACCACTCCGCTAAGTTTCATTGCTATATAATCTCCCGGAAGCATGAATTTATATATCTTGCCGTATACGTCGGGTTCATTTTCTTTCACCCAGGCAAGCTTTGCTGCTGTGAAGTTTCCTGGAGAGTTGAGCAGGTGTGAGAGACATTTTTCTGTACCAATTTCATGGAAAGCTTTCTCTCCGTATGGTACAGCTCTTGAGTCGCACCATATTATGGCTGGTCGCAATACATTGAGATCTTTGTCAACACAAACCAAACCGTGCATCTGATATGATATACCGATTGCGACAATATCCTCAGCATTTGCATTTGCTGTTTCTTTTACTTTCTTTATGCAAAGCTTTGCGTTTTCCCACCACATGTTTGGATCTTGTTCTGCCCATCCGCTCTTAATGGCGATAATTGGAGCCTCGTGTTCTGGATAGAATGTAGTAGCTGCGCATTTGCCGTTTTCTATGTCTACTAATGATGCCTTGACAGAAGAGCTGCCAACGTCAAGACCAAGAAAATATCGTTTGCTCATAGTACATTATTTGTTTTTAGTAAAAATTGTTGTCTTGAATTTTATTACGGTAAAGATTATTTGGTGTATACATGTTAGAATAGTGATAGAGAATTATCGTTGTCAGTGCTTTCTGCTTGTTTCTCCTCGCTGTCCTCTTTATTCTCTGTAAATTCAAGCATTAGCTGGCAAGAAGTTTTTGACGAAGTGTTTAGTCTGTAAAATCCCCATTGCCCTGTGCTTTCAACAGTATTGTCTTTGTTTTTTTTGCATTTTTGTATATATGCTGTAACAGCTTTGTATACATCATCGTAGGTCGTCTCTCCAAACAGGCTATTATTGGCATTATAAACGTGGCGAACTATTTTCTTAACAGATAGTCCGTCGTCACCAGCTTCATAAAGCACTTTCAAAATATCCTGTTCGTATTTCATTTTATTTATTAAAAAAGGACTGGAGATATGTCATTATATCGCCAGCCCTCCTTTTTAGATATCATAAATCTGTGTGCTTATGCCAACAGAAATTTGTTGTCGTCACCTTTAATCTTTCCTTCTTTCAGCAACCAACCCATACCAAGAAGTGTTTCCTCGGTTGTGATTTTTGCAGCCTTTGAAATTTCGTCTACGCTTAGTGCTTTTTCAGCTACTGAAAGTGCCTGATAAACATCACCAGCCTTGAAACCTACGCTCTCGGCATTGATAGTGAATGTTGAAACAGTCTTCTTTGTTGTTGCTTTTCTTGTTGTTGTCTTCTTTACAGCTGCCTTCGTTGCAACTTTCTTTTCTGTAACTTTCTTTTCTGTCATAATGATCAAATTTAAATCCGTTATAAGCAATAAGTGCTTATCCCTTTATAAATCATGTGCAAAGATACCATTATTTTTCTGAATTTGTACATATTTGCACCCTCAATATGGCATAAAACTTACAGAAAATCAAGCGTTTATTTGTTTTCTTGACTTAAATCAACACGAATCTGCAACTCTTCCAACTGTTTCTTGTCAAGGACTGACGGTGCGTCAAGCATAACATCACGACCACTATTGTTCTTAGGGAAAGCGATGCAGTCGCGAATGGAGTCAAGTCCTGCCATAATAGAAACGAAACGGTCTAATCCGAATGCGAGTCCAGCGTGAGGTGGTGCTCCATATTTGAAAGCATTAATAAGGAATCCGAATTGTGCCATAGCACGCTCTGGAGTGAAGCCTAAGATTTTGAACATCTTTTCTTGCAATTTACTGTCGTGGATACGCAAGCTTCCGCCGCCAACTTCTATACCGTTGCAAACAAAGTCGTATGCTTTTGCTCTAACCTGTTCAGGGTGTTCGTCAAGTAATGGAATGTCGTCAGGGTTTGGCATTGTGAATGGATGGTGTGTAGCCATCAGACGCTGTTCCTCATCGCTCCATTCAAAGAGAGGGAAGTCAATAATCCACAAGCATTCAAACTTGTTCTTGTCTCTCAAGCCAAGGCGGTCGCCCATTTCAAGTCTCAAGCTGCAAAGTTGTATTCTTGTCTTGTTTGCCTTGTCACCACTGAGAATCAGAATCAAATCGCCAGGTTTGGCATTCATCTGCTCTACAACTTTTGCGAATACCTCTGGAGAATAGAATTTGTCAATGCTGCTCTTTGTTGTGCCGTCCTCGTTCACTTTTATCCATACAAGTCCTTTTGCGCCAACTTGTGGTTTCTTTACGAAATCTGCAAGTTGGTCAAGCTGCTTGCGTGTGTAATTTGCGCAACCAGGAGCACAGATTCCTCCGATGTATTCAGCATTGTTGAATACAGAGAATTCGCCAGTTCCTTTGAGCACATCCATAAGTTCTACAAATTCCATTCCGAAACGCAAGTCTGGTTTATCGCTTCCAAAGCGGCGCATTGCTTCGTGCCATGTCATCTGCTGAAGTTTGGCTGGTAATTCTACACCGCGGACTTCTTTAAATATATGGCGAGCCATATCTTCAAAAAGTGATATAACATCTTCCTGGTCAACGAACGACATCTCGCAGTCTATCTGTGTGAACTCAGGCTGACGGTCTGCACGGAGGTCCTCATCACGGAAACATTTTGCAATTTGGAAATATCTGTCAAAACCGCTAATCATGAGCAGCTGTTTCAGAGTCTGTGGACTTTGTGGCAAGGCATAGAACTGTCCTGGATTCATTCTTGAAGGAACAACGAAGTCGCGTGCTCCCTCAGGTGTGCTGCCAATGAGGATAGGTGTTTCTACTTCAATGAAATTCTTTGAATCGAGGAAGTTGCGGATAAGTATTGTCATACGGTGGCGCAATTCCAAATTCTTGCGTACAGTAGGGCGACGCAAGTCCAAATAACGATATTTCATTCTTATGTCGTCACCTCCATCGGTATTGTCCTCGATAGTGAAAGGAGGAGTTTCGCTTTCGCTCAGCACATTTAGGGATGATGCGATTATTTCGATATCTCCTGTAGGAATTTTGTTGTTTTTGCTTTGACGCTCGTTTACTGTACCCTCAACTTGTATACAGTACTCGCGTCCAAGTTTGTTTGCTTTGGCGCACAACTCTGCGTCAACTTCTTCGTTGAACACCAATTGTGTGATTCCGTATCTGTCACGCAGGTCGACAAATGTCATTCCTCCCATTTTTCGGCTACGCTGAACCCATCCGGCAAGTGTAACCTTTTTTCCTGTATCAGAGAGCCTTAGCTCTCCACAAGTGTTTGTTCTATACATATTATTATTATATAAACTGTTTTCTAACTGCAAAGGTATATTTTTTCTTTGACAATGAAAGTCTATTTCATGAGGAATTTCATAAATCCTTTCATTATTGTTGCCTGTTTCTTTTCAGAAGTGATGCATTCAAATGGAAATCCCAATGCTAATGTCTTGTATTTTTCACCGTTGTATGCAACACATGCTGACTGTCCGTCTTGGTATGTCAATGCACAGAATGCATTTTCTGTTGGTGATATGGCATCCACTTTTGTTGCAGCATAGTGCATGCTGTTCAGTTTGCTGTATATATCGAATGTAGTACCCATTCCAGATATCATTTCGCTACTTGTCTGTGGATTGCTGCTTCCGATGTGCAATACATCCTTCAGAAAAGCCTTTTCTTTATTCGTTTGCATGTCTGAACCAATGTATGCTCCGCTTATAAGCAGACAGCCACCTTGAGATGTATATAGCTTGAGCTTGTTTTGCATTTCTGTGGTTACCGATTTATAGAAAACAGGCGTGTAACTGTTGTATCTTTCAAGTCCCATGATATAGTCTACACATGGATAATCTCCAATGTTTACATCACCATTTTCTACGGCATAACTTGAGACGCTCACCACATTATATTTATTTGCCGACATTATAGCTTTCGCATGCTGTCTTGAGTAGTCGAAAGTATTGCCTTGGATAAATACTCCTTCAAGTTCGTTACCGCTACTTCCAAGTCCGTCGGGACCAAGTAAACCTGCTTTAGATTTGTCAAAAACAGTTTGTTTGCCACTCCAACCTACAGTCATCCCGTATGTTACTCCTGGATCTTCATCAAGGTCGAATCCTTGTTCCGTGTCGGTATCCTTTACTTTTGGTGCAGAAAGGCGGTGGAAACCATTTACAATAGCCACTGTTTTTGTTGCCCCTTGATGGTATACGGCAGAAAGCGTTTCAGACGGGAAACTCTCACCGCCTTTGTTTATGGCTGTAATCTTAAAGCTGTAGAGGGCATCAGAGGTTAGTCGAACCCTTATCTTGTTTCCTTTCACTAATTCGCCATTGTCAAAGCCACTGTCTCCAACTGCAGTGTAAAGGATATAAGCAGAAGGTTTTGCTGACGGCTCTGTCGGGTCTTTTTGTGGCTGCCAGCTAATTTCTATAATATCTTCGTCCACAAATTTTATATATGGAGCCTTGGGAGCCAATGGTGCTACAACATATTGATTGTCGTGTTGTAGAGCTACGAATTTTAGTATCGTTTTGTATAGGCTTCGCGCTATAGTGAATTTTACATTAGGGTCTTGTCCTAACACCATGTCTGGAAAATTCTGGTGAGACAATGTCTCGATAATTGCAGAAGGAATTTCCGGACATCTTGTTTCAGAATAGTTCCTGTCGTACAAATCCCTTATTTCCCATTTGCCGTAGAGGGTGGTCATGTCGCTCTTGATGCTGCTGAGCAATTGCTGTGCAAAATATTTAGAGCTTTGTCGCGGTCGCCCGGAGTTAAGTTTACCATCGTGGAAATTTGTAGTGCAAATTGACAATGAACCATACAGCGATTTGAGATCGTTGGAATATCCAGCATCGCTATGTACGGCTAATGACAATTCCAGCGGAACTTTTTTCCCTTGTAGGGTAGGGACATAGCATGACCCCCCGGCAAGCCAGTTTGTCATGTATGAACGGGTGTTGATATCATCCTTATAGTCATCGGTGTTTTGTTTTGAATTGTACACGCTGTCAGGTGCCCCTGCCCATTGTGCATAGTAGCGTGCTCCTTCAAGGCAACGTGGCATCCCGCTTGTTGTTCCTTGACGATTGATGTTTCCCATACCTCCACCGAATCTTACAGCATCGGCAGTAACGAAACCTTTTCCTTCGCTGGCATTGCTTAATACCACTCTGTTGCGTGTTGAGCATCCGCTGTCGAAATCAAATGTTCCCAGATAGACCCATGTGCTTCCGCCCATGCGCTGGTTTACATGGAATATTGTTCTCTCACCTTTATGGTATACTGTATATTCAGCATCGTCAATGCTGTTCTTTAAGGTAGGATAACTTACGTATACAGCATATCTTCCAGCCTCAGTTATCTTTGGTTGGTATGAAATGTAGCAAGTTGGTGTATCGCATGCCTTTGCTTTTCTTGTTGTTCCCCATAGAAACGGGTTTGCTCCACTATATACAGTGTTGCCGATTATGTTGCCAAATCCTTCTGTTGCTGCATCTGTCCATTTTTCAGAAAATTCCTCTTCTGTGTAGTATGGATCTTTCACCTCATCATCGTTGTCAACGATGATTTCGTTTGGCTGCCAGTCTCTTTCTCTTGGTGAAAAAACTGTAGCTCCGGCTTTTTCAAGCATAGGCATTAAAAACGGCACAACAATAGTTTGGGTGAATAAGTCTTCTGTTGTGCAAAACAGGTATGGTCTTTGCCATTCCCATTCATTCTTCTTGTTGTTGAAGTATCTTCCGTGGCTTGCCCACAATGATATGTGCTTGTCTTGTAGTCCCTTTGTAGGCTGCGACAGGCTGGAAATGTTTTTTACCCAAGGTTTTCCTTTATATTCAATATTCCAATCAGTTTGTCTGTTGTCGGTAGCCGAAATGTTTTCGTCCTTTTTGCTTGGCTCGCTTTTCTCGTTGATTATAGTCTTGTGGCTTCCACAAGATGAAACAAGAAAAGCAGCACAAGCAAAAAATAATTTTTTATTCTTCATTATTCTCTTGTCGCATTATTTGTTGTAAGCAACAAATGAGTTTTTAGATTTTTCCGATAGTAAAGTTTTCAGGCTTCTTGCCTTTGAAATCTTTGAAATACAATTTTATCTTTTTCATGTCAGCATCAATGTCTCCTGTAGGTATGATGCTTTCAGTGCATGTGATGGTTTTCTTTTTGTAGTCAACACCGTATAACAATATCGGTATTCCTGCTTTAAGAGCAATGTAGTAGAATCCTTTTTTCCAGTCGGCTACAGGTTTTCTCGTTCCCTCAGGCGTTATGCATAATTTAAATGAATTTCTGCTCTTTGCTGTATCTGCAAGATTGTCAGTCATGCTTGTATGCTTGGAACGCCATACTGGAATTCCTCCGATATGTTTGAATATTGGTCCGAGCGGCCAGAAAAACCATTCTTTTTTCATTAGGAAGTTTATATGAAACCCCTCTGCTCGCATATACAACTGTCCCAGTGCAAAATCCCAGTTGCTTGTGTGCGGGGCCAAACATAAAATGAATTTTTCAGGATGCTCTACCGTTACATTTTTTTTCCATCCCAATTGCTTGTATAAAAGCCATTGGCAAAATGATTTCGTCATTATATAATAAGGTATATTGAATATTATTCCTGGTTCGTAATTTGGTCTATAGTTTCGTTTATCTGTTCATTAAAACCGGAAATTAGGTCTGCATAGTATTTTTTTGCTGCCATACCTGGTTCTGGATGCGATACTCTGCGTATATAATTGCTGTGAATTGACAATATTGAGTGCAATAAAGCTTCGGTGTTCTTGTCGTCAAACTTTCCGTTGTATAATGAATTTGCTACACATTCTGCAAACAATTCACTGCAGATATAATTTATATTCTTTTTTAAATCTCTTTTATTTGCCATAGTTGTAAAAATATAAAAGTTATAATAATGGTTGTATTACATGACAAATATAGCGTTTTTTTTTCTTATGAAGAAGATATTTAAAATAAAATTGCAGTTATGGGCGATTATATTGTTTTTTCTTTTTCATTTTCAAATAAAAATGTTAAATTTGCACTGATTAAGTTGACGGAGTTCCAAAAACACGTCTTAAAATCAGTATTGCAAACTAAGCGAATCATAAAATATCATTGAAAACAATAACTAAAAGATAATATTATGGAAAAAAGCGCGTTTCAAAAAGCGAGGGATTCCTACAAACCTATCCTTCCTAAAGGATTAAGGACAGCCGTAGGTCTTAAAGAGGAGGAGCTTACGGCAAGTGTGGCAAACCAGAAAGAAATAAAATCTATGTTCCCCAATACTTACGGCATGCCGATAGTGGAATTTGTTGAAGGAATAGAGGGTGGACATGAACAAATGAATACTGGTGTAATCCTCAGTGGCGGTCAAGCTCCTGGTGGACATAATGTGATAACAGGATTGTTTGACACTTTAAAAAGACTGAATCCGGATAACAGACTGTTTGGATTTATTCTTGGTCCTGCCGGATTAGTAGACCATAATTATATAGAGATAACAGAAACATATATCAATGACTTCCGCAATACGGGAGGATTTGACATGATAGGCTCTGGAAGAACAAAGCTTGAAACAGAAGAGCAGTTTGAAAAGGGATATGAGATACTTAAATATCTTAATATAAAGGCTTTGGTTATCGTTGGCGGTGATGACTCAAATACAAATGCATGTGTACTTGCTGAGTATTTCAAAGCAAAAAATTATGGTATTCAGGTTATTGGATGTCCTAAAACTATAGATGGTGACTTGAAGTGTGACCAAATAGAGGCGTCTTTCGGATTTGATACAGCAACAAAGGTATATTCTGGACTTATTGGAAATATTGAGCGTGATTGTAACTCTGCAAGAAAGTATTGGCACTTTATAAAACTTATGGGGCGTTCTGCAAGCCATATAGCTCTTGAGTGTGCGCTTCAGTGTCATCCTAATGTATGTCTGATTTCTGAAGAGGTACAGAAAAAGGATATGAGCTTGAATGAAATTGTGGAGCAGATATGCAAAGTGATAGCCTATCGTGCATCAAGAGGCATGAACTATGGAGTGGTTCTCATACCGGAAGGACTTATAGAATTCATTCCTGCAATAGGCAGACTTATAGAAGAACTTAATGATTTGCTCGCATTCCATGGTGACGAATACCGTTTCATGAGTCGGGGTGAACAGCGTGAATATATTTTGCAGCATCTTAGCGATAAAAACAGATCTACGTTTGAAACGCTTCCGGCAGATGTTGCACGCCAGTTGTCTTTAGACCGTGATCCTCATGGAAATGTACAGGTATCGCTCATAGAAACAGAGAAGCTTATATCAAGGATGTGTAGTGCAAGGCTTAAGAAATGGAAGGAAGAAGGAAAGTTCAAGGGAAAATTCTCAGCCCAGCATCACTTCTTTGGATATGAGGGTCGTTGTGCTGCTCCTTCAAACTTTGATACAAACTATTGTTATGCTCTCGGAGCAAGTGCTGCGCATCTTATCGCTAATGGCAAAACTGGATATATGGCGGTTGTGAAAAATACAATTGCATCTCATGATGAATGGAAGGCTGGGGGAGTGCCTCTTACTTCTTTGTTGAATATGGAGCGCAGAAGTGGTGAGATGAAACCTGTGATTTGTAAGGCTCTTGTTGATCTTGACGGAAGACCTTTTAAAGAACTTGTAATGCATAGGGATGAGTGGTCAAAAGAAACATCGTTCGTATATCCAGGACCAATACAATATTGGGGACCATCGGAAGTGTGCGACCGTACAACCATCACTCTTGCCTTGGAGCATGAAAAATAAGGAATGTCGAATTTAGTTAGTCGGGGAGTTTATATAATATAGACTTCCCGGTTTTAATGTGATATATTAATGGTGAATAACAGAAAACGTAAACCTGTAAAACGTGTTGGTTCAACACGCCGGAAGAAGAACGGAAATAGTGGTGCTTCCTTGTTTCATGTTCTTTTCGGTACACGCACTCGTGTGGCATGGTGGATGGGGGGCACGTTTGTCGTTATTGCATATATATGGGCTTTTTATTATTTCTTTGTTGGTCCGTTTGGCTTTAGATGGCGAGCATTGTATGGTGATGCCAATTATCCTGACGGTTATGAGATTCGTGGTATTGATATAAGTCATTATCAGGGGACTATAGATTGGGACCAGCTTGAAAATGCAATGATAAAGAAAAGTCCTATCCGCTTTATCGTAATGAAGGCTACAGAGGGATCTACACGAATCGATCCTTCGTTCAATGAAAACTTTAAGCAAGCAC
This sequence comes from uncultured Prevotella sp., assembly GCA_934217675.1. Taxonomy (GTDB): domain Bacteria; phylum Bacteroidota; class Bacteroidia; order Bacteroidales; family Bacteroidaceae; genus Prevotella. Next base: position 15,444 of record CAKQCV010000027.1, read on the forward strand.
GTGAGTATGGCTATATTCGTGGAGCATATCATTTTTGGAGTAATAAGTCATCGGCTCGTTCACAGGCTTATTTCTTTCTTGAACATGTTCCACTTGAAGATGGAGATTTGCCACCGGTACTTGATGTGGAACATAAACCATCTGACAAAAGTGTTGAGGATTTCCAAAGAGATATTCTTACATGGCTTCATATCGTTGAAGACAGATATCACGTGAAACCTATAATTTATACATATTATAAATTCAGGATGAATTATCTTAGCAACCCCGTGTTTGATGATTATCCTTATTGGATTGCTCATTATTATGTTGATAAGATAGAGTATAAAGGAGAATGGAAATTCTGGCAGCATACCGATGCTGGTAAACTGCCAGGTATAAAAGGATATGTGGATTTCAATATCTACAATGGTAGCTTTTATGATTTAAAGAAACTAACAATAGGAAATGAATAATTTCGTTATTATTATTCTTTTATGAATTTAAGCAAAGTCCAGTTGTCAGAAGATATTTGGTTTAAACACTTCATTTCAAGTCCCTCTGCTTCTTCCTTTAGCATAGGAACATCTTCTGAATAAAATCCGCTGATGATGTATTCTGTGCCAGGGTGCATCTTTGTTGCCATGGTTGGCATGTCGTTAAGCAGTATATTCCTGTTTATGTTTGCAAGTACCACATCAAATGTTCCGTCAATATTGTTAAGAATATTGACATCGCCAAGTTTTACAATAATGTTATGAACATTGTTTATTGCGGCGTTATGGCTGGTGTTGTTTACGCTCCACTCATCAATATCGTAGGCTACAATATCCTTGGCACCGCATTTTGCTGCAATGATTGATAATATTCCAGTTCCGCACCCACAGTCGAGAATTCTTTTCCCCTGTATATCCATTCCCAGCAATTCATTAACAATCATCTTTGTTGTATTGTGCGTACCTGTGCCGAAAGCAAGTTTCGCATCAATTTCAATGTCAATGGGATAATTTGAGCAGTCATCGTATTTATGGTAGATATCGTGTATTCTGCATTTGTCATTGAAAACTATTGGTTCAAAACCTTCCTTCTCCCATTGCTCATTCCAGTTCTTGTCTTCTGCAACAGCTGTGGTGTAGCTTATGTTGATGCCCTCCATAGGAAATTCAGAGAATGCGGTGGTAAGTGCAGATTCATCAAGTTGGTTTTGTTGCACGTATCCGTCGATACCTTTCTCTGTATCTTCAAATGATTCATAACCTGCATATCCAGCAAGCGCTGCGCATAGCTCACGAGCCGTGGCAAGTGTCGTCTCATCTGGTCTTGCTCCTGTATTAGAGCATGTCACAATGAATTTTGTTTTAAAATATTTCATCTTTAAGTCTTATTTAGTTGCAAAAGTATAAAAAATAGGGGAAAACCTATCGTAGTATAGGGTTTTTCCGTATTTTTGCATATAATATTATAGATAATTTTGCACAGATAAAATTCTGAAAGGCATATTTGCAGTAAAGATAGAATAAAAATAAAAGGAGAGGATATATATGAAAAGAACTGTTTTGTTATCGCTATTATTCGGTATTTTGCCATTTATGGCAAATGCTCAAGATGATATGTATTTTTCGCCAAAGAAGAACAAAACGGAAAATAAGCTGTCTGCAAAGCAGAATGATTATTCTGCATATTATGGTGGCAGCAACCGTGATGTTGACGAGTATAATCGGTGGCATTTAGGTAGTTATTATCAGAATATTGGTAATGATTCAACATTGGATGTAATAGATTTCAATGGTAACACACCTGATTCTATTTATATTGGTAAGAAAGGTAAACGTAGTTATAAACAGTATGATTATGATGACGATGCCTATGATTATGTTTATTCTCGCCGGATGAGATGGTTTGATGATTTCTGGTATGATGATCCTTGGCTGTATGGTTATGGATATCCTTACTATGGTCCATATTATGGATATGCCTGGGGAAGACCTTGGCGTTATGGATATTATGGCGGATGGTATGATCCTTGGTTCTATGGTTATGGGCGTCCGTATTGGGGACCGACGATTAGTTATCGCCCTTATAATAAGGGAGGCGTGTCTGGAACATCAAACCATGGTTGGGTTGACAATGGCAGACGAAGCAATAGCGGAAAGTTTGGTGGGTATCGTGGAAGTAACAGTACGAGCAATCGTAATGTTGATGCATATAACCGTCAAAACTCAAACCGCAATTTCTCTGGCTACAGAGGATACAACAATAACCGTAACAATAGTATAAATGAAAGGAATAATGGTTTCAATAATAATGTGAATAGAGAGTTTAATCAATCAGGCTTCCGTAATGAGTCTACTTTCAATAGCAATTCTATGAATCGTGGAAATAGCAATTTCGGTAGCGGTAGCTTTGGAGGCAACCGTGGCGGTGGCTTCAGTGGTGGTGGACGCTCTGGTGGTGGCGGTCATTTTGGCGGACGCAGATAATGATAATAAAAAATGGAAGAACAATGAAAAAGATAGTTTTATTTTCAGCAGTGGCGCTGTTGGCTTCAGCTTCTGTAAGTGCTCAAGAGACTTACGAGAATGCAAAACTTGTAAATCAAGATCTTAATGGAACAGCACGCTATGTAGGTATGGGTGGAGCTTTGGATGCACTTGGTGCTGATATTTCCACTATATCTACCAATCCTGCAGGTATAGGATTGTTTAGACATTCTACTGCAAATGTATCATTTGGAGTGGTGACGCAGGAGGAGGGGAAAAACTTTGCTAACGGACACAAAACGAATATGAGCTTTGATCAAATAGGCTTTGTGTATTCAAGACGTACCGGAAGCAATTCTTTCCTGAATTTGGCTTTTAATTACCATAAGAGTAAAAACTTTGATTATATACTTTCTGCAGCCGGAAAGCTTAACGGAAATTCTTCTCAGAATAAACTAACGTATTTGAAAAGCAATGAAGGCGTGTTTGACTTGTCAGGTAGTGAAGGTAATTATGTCGGAAATAGCAACGGTTACAGCCAGGTAGATTATTTGTATGCAAATACCTTGCTTCCTGTTAATAAAGATGATAAAGGTGGTTATATAAACGGTTATCTTGGAGCAGATGGATATATGTTCGATCGTGCTCATACAGGATATATAGGAACATACGATTTCAATATAAGTGGCAATATCAATGATCGCGTTTATTTGGGCATTACATTTGGTATACATGATGTTCATTACAAATCATACAGCGAATATACTGAGAGTTTGCTAAATTCAAGCAATGTAGGAATCGGATCAACAACAATGACTGATAACAGGAAGATAACTGGAACAGGCTTTGATATAAAGGCAGGAGTTATATTCCGTCCGGTAGAGGATTCGCCTTTCCGTATCGGCTTGTCGGTGGCAACACCAATATGGTATGATTTGACAACGTCAAATTATAGCACTATAGATAATACAGGCTTGAATAAAGGTTATGGAATTTATGACACAGGATATTCTTCTGAGTCATACGACTTTAAACTGTATACTCCATGGAAATTCGGTTTAAGTCTTGGAACAACTTTTGGAAACTATCTTGCTGTGGGAGCCGGTTATGAGTATGCTGACTACAGTACGTTGGATACACGTATTAATGACGGTGACAGTTACGATTGGTATTATGATACGTATTATTCAAGTAGTAGTTCAGACAAAGCTATGAATAATCACACAGAGAATACACTCAAGGGGGTTAGTACATTAAAGCTTGGACTTGAGATGAAGCCTGATGATAACCTTTCTGTACGGTTGGGATATAACTATATCTCTCCAATGTACAATAAAGATGGGTATAAAGACGGAACAATCAATTCGCCAGGTTCATACTACAGTTCAACAACAGACTATACAAACTGGGAATCAACAAACCGTATAACTTGTGGTATTGGATACATGCTCAATAAATTTTCGATTGACGTAGCTTACCAATACACGGTTCAGAATGGTAAGTTTAACGCTTTTACTAATTATTTTGCAGATAGCAGTGATACTGCTTGGAAAGAAAACGTATGTGATCCTGTAAAAGTGAGCAATAAGCGTCATCAGCTGTTGCTAACGTTAGGATACCATTTCTAATCATTTCGTTATATATATCCCCCTCCTTTCAAAAAAAGGAAGGGGATTTTAGATAAACACACAAAATGTTGGAACAATACAATATTATACTTGGAAGCGGAAGTCCGCGACGTAAAGAACTTCTCGCAGGCTTAGGCCTCAAATTTGAAGTCTTAGTGAGAAAGGGCGTCAGTGAAGATTATCCTGCAGATCTTAGTGCAGAACAAGTGGCACAATACATAGCTGAAGAGAAAATGTCAGCATATACAGATTTGTTAGATGGCAAGACTATTGTGATAACAGCTGATACAGTAGTAATATGTGATAATGAGATTCTTGGGAAGCCTGTTGATGAAACGGATGCAAAACGGATGTTACGGCAGCTAAGCGGCAAAACACACAAGGTAACAACTGGGGTGTGTATTGCAACGGCAACACAGAAAACAAGTTTTCATGTGACAACAGATGTTATATTTAAAGAACTCACAGACGAAGAAATAGATTTCTATATAAAGAACTATAAACCGTTTGACAAAGCTGGTGCATATGGTATACAGGAATGGATTGGATATATAGGGGTGACATCATTGAAAGGAAGTTATTTTAATGTCATGGGGTTGCCAGTTCAGCGAATTTATGATGTACTTTCAAAAATAAAAGGCTAAATAATGAATATAGAAGAGCTAAAGGACAAAAAAATAGCAGTATTACTCTCTGGTGGCGTTGACAGCTCTGTGGTAGTGCATGAACTGGCAAGCCGTGGACTTACCCCGGATTGCTTCTACATAAAAATTGGTCCAGAGGAAAAGGAAGAATGGGATTGCTCGTCAGAAGAAGACTTGGAGATGGCAACATCTGTAGCACATAAATACGGATGTCGCTTGCAAGTTGTAGACTGTCATAAGGAATACTGGAATGAAGTGACACGTTATACAATGGAAAAGGTAAAGGCAGGTTTCACGCCTAATCCTGATGTTATGTGTAACAGACTTATAAAGTTTGGTGCGTTTCATGAGAAAATGGGATATAATTATGACTTAATAGCAACAGGACATTATGCCCAGACAGAGACTGATGCCAATGGAGACAAATGGCTCGTGACAAGTCCTGATCCTGTGAAAGACCAAACAGATTTCCTTGCGCAGATATACTCCTGGCAATTGAAAAAAGCTATATTCCCGATAGGACATTATCAGAAAGGTGAAGTGCGTGAGATTGCAGAACGAGAACACCTTATAAATGCCAAAAGAAAAGATAGTCAAGGAATCTGTTTCCTTGGTCAGATAAATTATAATGACTATATACGAAGGTATCTTGGTGACAAGCCTGGAGATGTGATAGAACTTGAAACAGGAAAGAAAATCGGAGAGCACCGTGGCTTGTGGTATCATACGATAGGTCAGCGAAAGGGACTTGGCTTTGGGGGCGGACCGTGGTTTGTTGTGAAGAAGGATGTTAAGAGGAATATTCTTTATGTCAGTCATGGTTATGATCCTCAAACTGCATATAAGAAAGAATTTCCTGTAGTTGATTTTCATTTCCTTACAAAAGAAGTAGAAATGAAAAAAGTTACATTTAAGATTCGTCATACACCAGAGTATCATCCGGCAATAATAGAGAAGATAGATGCACATCATTATATGATCCATGCAGAAGAGGCTATACATGGTGTTGCACCTGGACAATTCTGTGTGGTATATGATGAGAACCACCATCGTTGCTATGGAAGTGGCGAAATTAGTGTGTAGGGCTTCATTTGTGTTAAAAATAAAAAGGCATCACTTAAAGTGGTGTCTTTTTTAAATATTGGTCAAGTAGTGTGAGCCCTTTCTCTGTGCAGAATCCTCTGAGTAGCACAATAAAGAAATTATAAAAGATCTCTTTTAGTGTATATTTATTGTTTAGAGACATCGGAATACCAGAACTCATAAGTGATTCACACAAATCTTGTATTATATCATATTTTATATTTGGAACGAAGAAACCGTTCTCAATGCATTTCCTCATAAAGCTTGAAGCTTTCTGCTGTTGCTCGTCATGCTGCTTGTTTAAGAAATCTGTAACTTTACTGTATTTTTCAAGTTCTGATAGAAATGAAGGTGACATATAGTCGAGTTCTGCAAATTTATATCTAAAATACGTAACAACTATGTCAAGTTCATTTTCGGCAGTCATGGAATAATCCTGTATTTGTTTTGCAAGATTATAAGAATCCATCTTTACACACTCAAGTAGCAAATCCTCTTTGTTCTTATAAATTTCATATAATGTGCGTTTGGAGATAGAGAGGACATTTGCAATATCATCCATTCGTATCGCTTTTATACCATTCTTCTTAAAGAGTGGCATCGCAGTGCGCAATATCCTATATTTCAATTCTTGTCGATGGACAATACTGTTGTTGCTTTTTTTATGCATTATATAAATTTCCCATTTAATTTTCTGCAAATTTAATGTATAATTAAGATTCAGCAAAACTTGTTTCTTGTTTTTTGTATTTTATCTGTATGCAATAATATAAAAAGTAACAAACTTTATGAATATAATTCTTTTATTATTATTGATTTTTAGTAATTTTGCAAGTGATACTGATGAAAAAGTAATTGATTGTAAGCAAATCAAAGAAATTTAATAATATAATATAAACATTATGGTGAAAATAACAAAAGAGGCTGCCTTGGCTTATCACGAGAATGGGCGTCCTGGAAAAATTGAGGTAAAGCCAACAAAGGCATACAGTACTCAAACAGATTTGAGCTTGGCGTATTCGCCGGGTGTTGCATTCCCATGCCTTGAAATACAAAACAACCCTAACGATGCATATAAATATACAGACAAGGGTAATCTCGTGGCTGTTATAAGTAATGGAACAGCTGTGCTTGGACTTGGTGATATAGGTGCAATGAGTGGTAAACCTGTGATGGAAGGCAAGGGATTGCTGTTCAAAATTTATGGAGGTATAGATGTTTTTGATATTGAAATAGCCGAGAAAGATCCTGAAAAGTTCTGTGAAACAGTAGAGCGCATTGCACCAACATTTGGTGGAATAAATCTTGAAGACATAAAAGCTCCTCAGTGTTTCTATATTGAGGAACGGCTCAAAAAAACTCTTGATATTCCGGTAATGCACGATGATCAGCATGGAACAGCTATAATTTCTGCTGCAGGTTTGAAAAATGCGCTGGAAGTGAATGGTAAAGACATTAGCAAGGTTAAGATCGTGGTGAATGGTGCTGGTGCCGCTGCTATATCATGTACAAAGATGTATATGGCACTTGGAGCAAGAAAAGAAAATATTCTGATGCTTGATTCTAAGGGAGTTATTACCAGTGATAGGGAAAACTTGACAGAACAGAAGAAATTCTTTGCTACAGACCGTCGTGATGTTCATAACCTTGAAGAAGCAATAAAGGGAGCCGACGTCTTTGTTGGACTTTCAAAGGGAAATGTGCTTACACAGGATATGATACGCTCAATGGCAGACCAGCCAATTGTATTTGCGCTTGCAAATCCGGTTCCTGAGATATCGTACGAGGATGCCATGGCAAGTCGCCCTGACGTGTTGATGAGTACTGGTCGTTCCGATTATCCTAACCAGATAAACAACGTTATCGGTTTCCCTTATATCTTCCGTGGAGCACTTGATGTTCATGCATCGGCTATCAATGAAGAAATGAAACTTGCTGCCGTAAATGCTATTGCAGATTTGGCTAAGCAACCTGTGCCGGATGTGGTGAACGATGTGTATCACGTGAATAACCTTACATTCGGGCCACTTTATTTTATTCCAAAACCTGTTGACCCTCGACTTATAACAGAGGTTTCTGCTGCAGTGGCAAAAGCTGCTATAGACAGTGGCGTGGCACGCACAACAATAACAGATTGGGCTGCATATAAGAATAAACTGCGTGAAATGCTCGGTCAGGAAAGCAAACTGACTCAGAAACTTTACGACACAGCAAGGAAACATCCACAGCGTGTGGTATTTGGCGAGGGTTTGCATCCGTCGATGCTGAAAGCTGCCGTTCAGGCAAAGGCTGAGGGTATTTGCCAACCTATACTTCTTGGCAATGACGAGAGAATAGAAAAACTGGCAAAAGAACTTGATTTGAGTCTTGAGGGAATAGAGATTGTCAATTTGCGCCACGACAACCAAAGCGAACGCCGTGAGCGTTATGCACACATATTGGCAGAAAAACGCCAGCGCCAGGGATATACATATGAAGAGGCTAACGACAAAATGTTTGAGCGTAACTATTTTGGAATGATGATGGTTGAGACAGGTGATGCTGACGCCTTTATCACGGGTCTCTATACAAAATATTCAAATACGATAAAGGTTGCAAAAGAGGTTATCGGCATACAGCCTGGGTATAACCACTTTGCAACAATGCACATTCTCAATACAAGCAAGGGCATATATTATATTGCTGATACTCTTATCAACCGACATCCTGACAAGGAAACACTCGTTGATGTGGCGAAGCTTAGTGCATCAACAGTGCGTTTCTTCAATGAGGAGCCAAACATTGCAATGATTAGCTATTCAAACTTCGGTACAGATAATTGTGGTAGTCCACTACAGGTTCATGAGGCAGTTGCTGAATTACAGGCTGAATACCCTGATCTTGCAATAGACGGCGAGATGCAGATAAATTTTGCATTGAACAAAGAGCTTCGTGATACAAAATATCCATTCTCACGTCTAAACGGTAAGGATGTAAACACACTTGTGTTCCCTAACTTGAGTAGTGCCAATGCAGCTTATAAACTGTTGCAAGGTATTGACGGTGATGCCGAGATTATCGGTCCGATTCAAATGGGACTTAACAAGCCTATTCATTTTACAGATTTCGAAAGCTCTGTGCGCGATATTGTCAATGTTACAGCTGTTGCCGTTATTGATGCTTATGTTGCAAAGATAAAGAAAGGTATACAGTAAGGAAACAGTATAAAATTATATACTGATACCGCGAAGTCCAGGTTTGGCAAGAAGCCGAATCTGGACTCTTTATATAATGTTTGTCATTGTATTAATCATCTTACAAAATTCCTTATGCCATAAAAAGAGCATAATATAATTCTATATTAGAAGAAAAATTGTAAATTCGCATTACGGAACAAAAAAATTATTGTATATTTGCAAATCAAATATAATATAGGGACAAATAGATTTATTACGCAATATAGATGAAGAACATAAGGAACTTTTGCATCATCGCACACATAGATCATGGTAAGTCTACACTTGCCGACAGGTTGTTGGAGTATACGAATACAATAAAGATTGTTGAAGGACAGATGCTTGATGACATGGATCTGGAAAAGGAGAGAGGAATTACAATCAAGAGCCATGCCATACAGATGGAATACAAGTATAATAATGAGAATTATATACTGAATCTTATTGATACTCCGGGACATGTAGACTTCTCTTACGAGGTTTCGCGAAGCATTGCCGCTTGTGAGGGGGCTTTGCTTGTTGTTGATGCTACACAAGGTGTTCAGGCACAGACAATCAGTAATCTCTATATGGCGATAGATCATGACCTTGAGATTATTCCAGTGATAAATAAAATAGACATGCCGTCGGCAATGCCGGATGAGGTGGAAGATGAGATAATAGACCTTATTGGTTGTGAGAGGAGCGATATAATACGTGCTTCAGGAAAAACCGGTGAAGGTGTACCTGATATATTAAAGGCTGTTATAGAACGAATACCACACCCGACTGGAGATTTAACGGCACCGTTGCAAGCTCTTATATTTGATTCGGTATTCAATCCTTTCCGTGGAATTATTGCTTATTTCAAGATTGAGAACGGAACAATAAGGAAGGGCGATAAGGTGAAGTTTTACAACACCGGTATGGAGTATACGGCTGATGAAGTTGGTGTGTTGAAGATGAACATGATTCCGCGTCAGCAATTGTCAACAGGTGAAGTGGGATATATTATAAGCGGTATAAAAGATCCTACAGAGGTTAAGGTGGGCGATACCATCACTCATGTTGCAAATCCTTGTGAACAAGCTATTGATGGATTCCAGGAAGTCAAGCCGATGGTCTTTGCCGGAGTATATCCTATAGACCCGTCAGAGTACGAAAATCTTCGCACATCTTTGGAAAAGTTGCAGCTTAATGATGCCTCACTCACATTCCAGCCAGAGTCGTCTGTTGCATTAGGATTTGGATTCAGATGCGGTTTCCTTGGCTTGCTTCATATGGAGATTGTACAGGAGCGACTTGATCGTGAGTTTAATATGGATGTTATAACAACCGTTCCTAACGTTTCATACATGGTGTATGATAAGCACGGAAATGCAAAGGAAGTACACAATCCGTCTGGACTTCCTGATGTAACTATGATTGACCATATTGAGGAACCATATATTAAGGCATCAATTATTACTGATACCAATTATATTGGTCCGATAATGAAGCTTTGTCTTGACAAGCGTGGAGAATTGATAAAGCAGGAATATATAAGTGGCAACCGTGTTGACTTGCATTTCATGCTGCCTCTTGGAGAGATTGTGATAGATTTTTACGATAAGCTTAAGAGTATTTCTAAGGGATATGCTTCATTCGACTATCATGTAGACTGCTACAGACTGTCCAAGTTGGCAAAGCTTGATATCTTGCTCAATGGGGAGCCAGTTGATGCCTTGTCAACTCTTACTCATCAAGATAATGCTGTAGCATTCGGGCGTCGTATTTGCGAGAAATTGAAGGAGTTGATTCCGCGCCAGCAGTTTGATATAGCTATTCAGGCAGCAATAGGTGCTAAGATTGTAGCTCGCGAAACTATAAAATGTGTAAGAAAGGATGTTACGGCAAAATGTTATGGTGGTGATGTTAGCCGTAAGCGCAAGTTGCTTGAGAAACAAAAGAAGGGAAAGAAGAGAATGAAGCAGATAGGAAATGTGGAAGTGCCTCAGAAAGCATTTCTTGCAGTCTTGAAGCTTGACTAACCAAAGTAACCAATCAAAAAAGAGAGGAGGTTTATACTATGAAGGAGCCGATTTTAACAAAAAGAGACATTGCCCGTGAGTTGGCAAGAAGATACAGTACTATGGCTCATGATGAGCTTGACATATTGGAAAGTATTCTTGTACCGATGAAGTTTGTCCGTGGCGAGAAACTCATTGACCAAGGACAGGTATGTGATGCAATTTTCTATGTGCAGAAGGGATTAGTGCGAGAGTATTATTACAAGAACGGTAAGGAGCTGACAGAGTATTTGGCTGTCGACGGCACGATCGTGATGTGTATAGAGAGCATGTTTCGCGAGGAACCATCACGTATGATTGTTGAGGCTTTAGAAAACACTATTGTGTATGCTCTTCCTAAAAAGCGTCTTGAAGAAGTGGCACTTCATAATGTAAACATACAGATTCTTTACAGAAAGATTCTTGAAGAGTCGCTGATAATATCCCAGCAGCGTGCCGACATGTTGCGCTTTGAGAGTGCAAAAGACAGGTATCTGAAGTTATGCAAGCTTAATCCAAAATTAATGATGAAGACTCCACTTGTGTATGTGGCAAATTATTTACAGATGACACCGGAAACGTTAAGTCGTGTGCGTTCCGCTGTTGCATTGGAATAGAAGAAACATAGCTGTATATAAATAAAAAGCAGGGTAACTATATTTTAGTTCCCTGCTTTTTTATCCTTCTCTATAAAAGTCAAGTGCTTCAAAAATTGTCTTTTTTGATGCTGTTTGGTTTATCTTTATTCTTCCTATATCCTCAAGCAGAGTGAAGTTTATTTCGTTATCGGTATTCTTCTTGTCGTGTTTCATCAAAGAGTATAACTCTTCATAATCATCACATGTTATAGCCATCCTGCCATAGTTTTCATGTATAAAGTTCACTGTTTGTCTCAGCTTGTCTGTAGGAAATCCAATAGCTATAGCACTGAGATACAGTTCGCACACTATGCCGTATGCTACAGCATAACCATGTAAGATAGGCTTGTTTTTTTTCATTGCTATTGATTCAAAGGCATGTCCGACAGTATGACCTAAGTTAAGGGCTTTTCTTATTCCTTTCTCATGAGGATCCTTAATAACTATTTTTTCTTTCACATCAATGCTTTCCTTAACCATATCAAGCAATTTGCTGTAGTCCAAAGAGCTGAAGTCGTAAGAAACATGCTCTGCCCACATACCCTCATTGCATATAAGACTGTGTTTCAACATTTCAGCATACCCAGAAAGCAAATTCGCCATGTCGAGTGTCTTTAAGAAATTACTGTCAATTATAACGGCTTTTGCCTCATTGAATACTCCGATCTCGTTTTTCAGTCCGTTAAAGTTTATTCCTGTTTTCCCGCCAACCGATGCGTCAACCATTGCCAATAGGGTGGTAGGTATGTTTATAAAGTCTATGCCCCTTTTGAATGTAGAAGCAGCAAATCCGCCAAGGTCGGTAACCATTCCACCTCCAAGGTTTATCAAACATGAATGTCTGCTGCATTTATTGTCGCTAAGTTCTTTCCATACATGCGCAGTTGCCTCAAGAGTCTTGTTTGTGTCAGCAGCTTGTATATTTATATTATAAGCTCCAGCCGTAGCCCTGCATTTGTTCAGTAATCCCAAACACAACTGTTGCGTGTTGTTGTCTGTAAGGATGAACAAATGGTCATAGTTGCAACTTTCAATAACACTCTCCAATTCGTTTGTGCTGTTGTTTGATATTATGATTTTCTGTCTCATTATAGTTGTTTCTTAATCATTTATTATTGCAAAAATAAATAAAACAATCGATAAAAGGAAGCTTTTAAGCTAATTTACTTACAATCCAATTAAAAATTTACTAACTTTGTGCGTCTTTAATAATAATGAATGAATAATAATACAGTATATTTAATGAAAAGAATTGATTTAGTGCTATTGATGCTGCTTTTCTCGGTAATGTCATGGGCACAAGGATTTAAGGTATGCGGAACGCTCGTGGACCGTGACACCAAAGACGGTGTATACATGGCAACGGTTCAGCTCCTGAAGCAGGACAGCACATTTGTTAGAGGATCTCTTACGGGAGATAATGGTGAGTTTTCAATGGAGTTGCCAGCAGCTGGCAAATATATTTTGAAATTCTCAAGTGTGGGTTACAAAAATGTGGCAAAGAGCTTTACCGTTTCTGACAATAAGCCTGTGGCTAATCTTGGAAATGTTGTATTTGGTGCTGACGCAATAATGCTGAAAGGTGCCACCGTGCTTGGGCAGGCAGCAAAAGTGACTTTAAAGGAAGACACCTTTGTCTATAATGCTTCGGCATACAGAACCCCGGAAGGATCAGTTGTTGAGGAACTTGTTAAAAAGCTCCCAGGAGCTCAGATAGACGATGACGGAAAGATAACGATTAATGGGAAGGAAGTGAAAAAAATTCTCTTCGACGGAAAGGAGTTCATGACTGGTGATACAAAGACAGCAATGAAGAATATCCCGACGTCTATAATAGAAAAGGTAAAGGCATACGAGGAGAAGAGCGATCTTGCAAAGGTTACAGGTATTGACGATGGTGAAGAGGAAACTGTTCTTGATTTTGGCATCAAGAAGGGCATGAACAAAGGTATGTTCAGCAATATAGACCTTTCTGTAGGCAATCACAGTAGATATGCAGAGAAACTTATGGGGGCAGGATTTTACGATAAAATCCGTGTGATGGGTTTTGGTAATGCCAATAATGTTAACGACATGGGATTCCCTGGTGGCGGTGGTGGCAGATGGGGAGGAGCCATGCAGGGATTGAACACCAAGAAAATGGTGGGCTTTAATGTGAACTATGACGACAAGAAAAAGTTCAAGATGGATGCAAGCGCACGGTGGAATCACTCTAACGGTGATTTGCAGACATCACAATCTACCGAGAATTTCGTTAACAAGTCTGGTGCATTCTCTAACAGTTCCAACAAAAACCTTACGCGCAGCGACAGCTATGACGCAAGGGTAAGAATGGAGTGGACTCCAGATTCTATGACTAACATTCTTTTCCGTCCACAATTCACTTATTCCACAAGCGATGGATTGACAAACAGTTATTCTGCAACCTTCAATGATAATCCGTACAACTATGTTGAGGATCCGCTTGCCGGCTCGTCAATCAGCCAGTTGGAACAGCTCGGACAGATGGTGAATAACCGCAGCAACCGTTCTGTGTCATACTCAAAAAGCAAGTCAGTAGGAGCAAAACTGCAGATTAACCGCAAGCTGAACAGTCGTGGCAGAAATGTTACATTGCTTGGAAACATAAAGTATTCTGATGTCAACAGCAATAACCTTTCGCTGTCTAACGTGCATCTTTATCAGGTGAAAGACCGCTTTGGCAATGATTCCACTTATCAGACAAATAGGTATAATTATACACCGACAAAAAATTGGAGTACAGACGTGCAGTTTACATATAGCGAACCGCTTTGGAGAGGAACTTTCTTGCAGTTCAGCTATAAGTTCACATACAATTACAAAAAGAGCGACCGTGCTACATACGATTTCAGCAATCTCGGCGAAGATTTCTTTAATGGCATATCGTCAAGCTACCGTAATTGGAACTCATATCTCGGCTTGCTTACCGGAAATCTTGAAGATTACTATGACGAGAGACAAAGTCGCTACTCTGAGTACAAAAACTATATCCACGAAATGCAGCTAAGCTTTAAGGTGATAAAGAAGAAATACAACCTTAATGCTGGCGTGATGGTGCAGCCACAAACTTCAAAATTCATACAGGAATACCTTGGCAAGAGTACTGACACAACGAGAAATGTGGTGAATGTATCTCCAACATTTGAATTTCGCTACAAGTTCTCAAAGACGAGCAATTTGCGTATAAACTATCGTGGAACGACATCACAACCGGAAATGTCGGATTTGCTTGACATTACTGACGACAGCGACCCTCTGAACATAAAGAAAGGTAATCCAGGCTTGAAACCGTCATTTACAAACAATTTCCGCCTTTTCTACAACACATACTTTGTTCAGCATCAGACGGCGATAATGACATTTATAAACTATAAAAACACAAGAAACAGTGTGAGCAATGCTGTTACTTATGACGAGAAAACTGGTGGACGTACAACAAAGCCGGAGAACATCAACGGTAATTGGGACATGATGGCTGCTTTCATGCTGAATACATCAATAGATTCTGCAGGTGTGTGGAATGTAAATACTTTCACAACGTTCAACTACAACAACTATGTGGGATATCTATATCAGTCGGATGCAAAACTTTCGATGAAGAATACCACTCGTACGACAAGCGTTGGCGAGAAGATGAGCTTTGGCTATCGCAAGGATTGGCTTGATGTAAGTCTTGACGGGTCACTCAATTATATGCGCACTCGCAACCTGCTTCAGTCTAACAACAATCTCGACACATGGCAGTTCTCTTATGGCGGAAACCTGAATATCTATCTGCCTTGGAACATGAGTATCACCACCGACTTGCACGAGAATTCGCGCCGTGGCTATGATGGCGGAGCAAACACCAATGAGCTTATATGGAATGCACAAATAAGCCAAAGCTTCTTGAAAGGAAGTCCGCTGAGTGTATCGTTGCAGTTCTATGATATTCTTCACAATATGAGTAACTTTAGCCGTACTGTTAATGCCATGCAGCGCAGCGACACCTATTCAAACAGCATCAACAGCTATGCTATGCTCCATGTAGTTTACAGATTCAATCTGTTTGGAGGCAAGGACGCATTTAAAAAGCAACATGGCAATCGTCCTGCTCCTGACGGTCCAGGATTTGGCGGTGGCAGACCTGGTGGCTTTGGTGGAGGCAGACCTGGCGGATTTGGCGGTGGCAGACCACCAAGATTCTAACGGTCAGCAATGAATATGACGCATAAAATATATCAATACAAATAAAGGGCATACAGTACAAACGCTGTATGCCCCCTTTTTTATGGTTGGTTTATTCTCCCTCAACACTGCAACCGTTAAATCCCATCTCACGTGCTTTTTCTTCACCAAAGACAAAATATACTGCAGTACCTTCGTCACACACGATGCCTGCACTGTTTTCGAGAGTCAGATTTATCGTTATGATATTTCGGCGTTGATCAGCGTTGTACATAGCAAGATGATATTTCTTATTTGTTACCTACTTGATTATCAGCAGGTACACGATAATGCAAACGTAAGC
>CAKQCV010000028.1 GCA_934217675.1 uncultured Prevotella sp.
CGGAAACAGAAAAGTGGTTGCAGACACTCAACCGTACAAGTGGCTATCTCTTTCTCAATCGCTTTGGCGAGCGTATCACCACAAGAGGTATATCACAGCAGTTGAAGAACTATGCAGTGAAGTATGGTTTAAATGAGAAAGTGGTTTACCCCCATTCGTTCCGTCATCGCTATGCCAAGAATTTCTTGGAGAAGTTTAACGACATAGCCTTGCTTGCCGACCTTATGGGGCATGAAAGCATCGAAACGACACGTATTTATCTACGAAGAAGCAGTATGGAGCAACAGAAAATTGTAGATAAGGTTATCACTTGGTAAATTGTCAATATAGGTTTATAGGAATAAGAGCAGAAAGAGATGCAGATCTCTTTTTGCTCTATCCATGTAAAACGTTTTATTATATGACATGCATATCCTTTCTTTCAAAAACAAATTGTTTTTTTCCGAAAAAGTATCATTGTATCATAAAACAAGTGCGAATTTAGAACAACAGCTTTATTATCAATGATATAGAGAAATGATACATTTCTGAAGTCTTTACATAAAAGTATCATAAAAGTATCATTGCTTGTATTTTCAGAATATCAGTCTTTACAGTCTCGCGAAATGTGTGCCCAATTCCATGAACATGCCTTGGGCAATCATTGCCCAAGCTGTGGGCAGCGGTTGCCCAGCGTGCGGGGTTCAATGTTTCATAGTGGTGGAATGAATTGCCTATGGCTTTTCAGTCAGAATAATTTCTGAGAGCGTGTAGCGTATAACGTGGTTGGGGGTTCTGTGTTTTGCTGACTGTACAGAAGTATACATGATGATACTTCTATGATACTTTTATGATACTTCTATGATATTCTTTATAAATACTTTTTGATGTATGATGTAGATATAATATTGAATATCAACGTGTTAGCTTGTAGTTTTTTTTGAAACAATGATAGAATGATACTTTTTTTCGGAAAAACTTTTATTTAATGCATGGATATCCCTGTTGATGAAGAATTTGATTTACTGAAATGTACTCTTCAAATCTATTGTAGCTTCCCTTTAAAAATGTTATAACAAGCGATACAAGAGTTTCTTTTTTTTATCTACATTTTATTAACATACTATTACGAATTAGCATAATAAGATGATTTTTAAGGAATTTAGTTTGTTTATTAAAAAATTTAATTTATATTTGCACGGAAAAGTCAAACTATTGACATAAGTCAAAACTGAAAACAAGCAAAATTTATCAATAACTTAAAACTTAAACCAAGCATGGAAAGCAGAAACAATCATGTTTTTTGGGGAGGTAATGCTAACTTCGTTAAGTATGCCTCTTGTGGTTTGCTGGCTTCTATGATGTTGCTGTCTTATCCTGCAAATGCAGGAGAAGCAACAAGAGTAGTCTATGCCCAATCAGTAAATCAGGCAAAGGTATTAACCGGTACCGTTGTCGATGAGCACGGAGAACCCGTAATCGGAGCATCTGTTTTAGTGAAGGGAACACAAAATGGTGGTGTTACAGACCTTGACGGAAGATTCTCTATTTCTAACGTACCAGCCAACGCTACAGTAGAAGTGTCGTATATAGGATATAAGACACAAACTGTGACTGTGGGAACACAGTCAGTGCTTAACATAAAAATGCAGCCAATAGACCAGCAACTTGATGAAGTTGTTGTGGTGGGTTATGGTGTAGTGAAGAAATCAGACCTTACAGGTTCTGTAGGAAGCATCAAATCAGAAGCAATTGCAGGAAAAGGTTCCACATCGGTAATGGAAAGTTTGCAAGGACAGGTTGCCGGTGTTAACATATCACAGTCTTCCAGCCGTGCTGGAGACGGATTCAGCATACAGATTCGTGGTAAGAGCTCAATGAATGACGACAGTAAGCCATTATACGTTATAGACGGTGTGGTTTGCGACAATATGGATTTCCTTAACCCTATGGACATTGAGAAAGTGGATGTGCTGAAAGATGCATCTTCTACTGCTATCTATGGTTCGCGTGCAACAAACGGTGTGGTAATGATCACAACGAAAAAGGGTGATGAAAAGGGAACAAGAACAACAGTAAGCTATGACGGATACTATGGTTTCAAGGAAACTGCCAATATGCCAGACTTCATGAGCGGTGATGAATACACCAAGTACCGCTTTAGCCGTTATCTCACAGAGAGTGTGAATAATGCAACAGGAGTTACTACATGGCAGATGAAAACCAGTGACCTGACAAAATTCTGGTGTAATGACAGTCCTGTTATTAAGGATATGTATGTAAATAAGAAGTACACCGATTGGACAGACCTTGTTACACGCAACGGTTCACAGCAGAACCATTTCATCAATATATCAGGTAATGCTAAGAACTTGACATATCGTGTAGGCTTAGGTTACCAGAATGAAGAAGGTGTGCTTTATGATGGATATGAGCGCTGGAACATAAAAGGCGCACTCGACCATAAGATATCAGAGAAGGTGGCTATCGGATTCTCTACCAATCTTGCTACTTCTTTGAAAAAATACGGTAGTAAGAACTCTGTCAACAACGGATTCCTTATGAACCCAACAATGCCTGCAAGATATTGGGATGGCGACAATGCCGGAGAACTCATCTATCAACCAGGTAAAGATGCTGCCGTTTATCCATACGGAGGAGGTCCTACTTCAACAATCAACCCTATCGTTGACCGTCAGAATTCAAAGGACAATACTCGCCAGTATAATGCTATGGCAAACCTCTATTTACAGTATTCTCCAATCAAAGAGGTTATATTGAAAACAACATTCTCTCCAATGTATCAGAAGTCTCGCCAAGGAGTGTTCTACGGAGCAAAGACTCAGGTGCGTGGTGGAAACGGTAATCAGGCAGAGCTTACTAATGCAGAGACATTCTCGTATACATGGGATACACAGGCAAACTTTATAAAGAGATTTGGAGACCATAGTCTGAATGTGCTCGGATTGTTCTCTGTATATCAGCAGAAAGAGCAAGGCGATTACATGAAGACTACCAACATGCCGTTTGATGTGGATTGGGACAACATGGGATCCGGTACAATAGAAAGTCGCTCAAGTTACTACCGTAAGATTTCAATGCTATCTTATGTGGCTCGTATCAACTATGGCTATAAAGACAAATACCTTCTTACAGTGTCTTCACGTTGGGATGGCAGTTCCAAGTTCTCAAAAGACAACCGTTGGGGTATGTTCCCATCTGCAGCTATCGCATGGCGTATCACGGAGGAAGACTTCATGAAGGGTACTTCAAGCTGGTTAAGCAACTTGAAGCTTCGTTTGAGCTATGGTGTGACAGGTAACAACATGGGTGTGGGAGCATACGATACCCAGTCGCTTGCCAACAAGAAATTCTACTATAACTTCGGTAATACCATAGCAACCGGATACGGATACTCAATGGCAAACTCAGACTTGACATGGGAGAAGACAACAGAGTTTAACGTTGGTCTCGACTTCGGATTCCTGAACAACCGCATCAGTGGTTCTGTCGACCTCTATTCAAGAAACTCTAAAGATTTGCTCATGGAGATGCAGACACCATACGAGCTGGGTTCTGTTACAGGTTCTATCGTGAGCAACGTTGGTAAGGTGCAGAACCGTGGTATTGAGGTGCAGCTCAACACTATCAACTATCGTGACAAGAACTGGTATTGGGAAACAAACTTCTCGTTCTCACGCAATATCAACCAGATTAAGGAATTGAATGGAGAGAAGAAAGACCTCGTTGGTAACAAGTGGTTTATAGGATCTCCAATTGATGTTATTTATGGATACAAGCATACAGGAATATGTACCCGTGAGGAGGCTGCCGCTTATGCAAAGGACGACCATTGGAAGACAAAATTCACAGAGGGAACGATGAAAGTATACGACAAGGACGGCAACGGAACAATTGATGCCAATGACCGTGTGATTCTTGGTCATTGTTCTCCAACATGGACTGGAAGCATGACATCAACTCTGACATACAAGAATGTTGACTTCTCGTTCAGCATCTATACAAGTCAGGGTGGATACGTTTACTCTCCATTCATGCGTGAGTTCGGTCGCTATGGTTCTCGTGGAACACAACATATAAAGCTTGACTATTACATACCGGAAGGTGCACCAGTTCTGGATGCTCAGGGTAATGTTACAACACAGGCTACAACCCACTATGGCAGCTGGCCTTTCCCAACAGGAGGTAATGCAACAGGTAATTCTGGAGCAGGACGCTTCTGGTCGGAGGATGCCAATGGACAAGCATTCTGTGTTGACAATTCGTATGTTAAGGTAAAGAACATCACTCTTGGATACACATTCCCAAAGAGCTGGATGCAGAAAATCAATGTGTCAAGCCTAAGAGTATATGTTAATATCCTTAACCCATTCACATTCACCGACTACAAGGGCTTTGACCCAGAGTGGGCTGACGCTTCTGTAAGCGACGGTACTGGTGGTGTAAGTTCAAGAACTTATCAAATTGGTGTAAACCTGAAATTCTAAGCTAAAAACAAAGAGTAAATTATGAAAAAGATATATTATAGTGTTTTAGTTGGAGCTATGGCATTCCTGTCAAGTTGTTCGGGCTTTCTGGATCAGGATAACCGCTCAGATGTTCCTACTTCCACTTTCTATAACACGACAACTGGTTTTGAGAGCCTTACAAACTCTATGTATTCCTCTCTGCGCACAATATTCAACAACCAGCCACATTTGTTTGTTGGCGGTACCGACCTCTACGGTGATGGAAAATCACAAGGTATGGCAATGACATACTATACGTATACCGAGGCAGAGGATTGTATAGACCGTTTCTACAAAAACTGCTACCTGGGTATTCAGAAAGCCAACGAGGTGGTGGCTTATGGCAAAACAACCGAGAAATCGAATGTTCGCGAACAGTATGTTGACGAGGCTCGCTTTATCCGTGCATGGTACTATTTCCAGCTCGTTCAGCAGTTTGGTGGTGTGCCAATGGCAAACGAAATGTATTCAAGTGCGATAATGAGTTTCCCACGCAGCTCTATCGGTGACGTGTATAAGTTTATTATCGATGAGTTCACATATCTTGCAGGCAATGATTCGAAGCTTCTTGCCACAAGCAATGTGGGCAGAGCAAACAAAAAAGCAGCAAAATTCTTCCTTGCAAAGGCTTATTTGACACGTGGATGGCTTAACGGTCAGGATGTTGAGGCTCAAGAGGAGAATATCGCTCAACCTACAGATTTTGAGAATGCCGAGAAATATATAAAGGAGGTTATCGGAAGTGATACACCAACAGAATCTATAGAGAAAGCATTCGACATAAATAACGAGCAGAGCAGCGAGTTCTATTGGACAGTGCAGTTCAATGGCAACTCTGTAGACAATCCAAAGACTGACGGCTCATACCAGATGGCACAATTTGGAGCATACCTTGGCGGTGCCGAGTACCCACGTACAAAAGCCATAGACGGTACTTATTCTCCAACATACCGTTTCCATCATCTCTTTACAAAGGGTGACGGACGCTATGAGCAGACTTTCATGCTTGAGCTTTATGGAACAGAAGACAGTAAAGGTACTCCAACATACAAGTACTTTGACTACTACTATCCAACTGCAGGCTCAAAGGTTCTGTATTACTATGCACCATGGTGGGCAACAGATGCTGACATTGCAGCATGGAAAGCTGACGACCCAACAGGCGTGAAGACAGGAGCAAGAGTTGGAAAAACGGCTCTTACAGCAGAAGACGGTGGACTTGACCCTAACTCAAACAAACCTGCCGACTGGGCAACACGTCGCCATAGCGATGCTGGTGTGCCATGTATGAAGAAGTTTGATGACTATACAGAAACTTCTATAACAAACCGTAATTCAACTTGCTCAATGCACGATGTTTCATGTGCACGTCTTGGTGAAGCTTATCTTATTGCAGCAGAAGCATGCCTCATGCAAGGCAAGAAAGCAGAAGCTGCAAATATGATTAATAAGTTGCGTCAACGCCCAGGCACAATAAAGGCTGGTTTTGAGAACGAGATGAAGGTAACAGAGAATGATATTAACATCGACTTTATTCTTGATGAGCGTGCTCGTGAACTTGCCGGAGAGTATGTACGTTGGACAGATTTGAAGCGTACACACATGCTTATTGAATATCTTGGAACAAGAAATTATCAGGAGGATCCACTCGATGTATCGAACTTGAAAGGTCCTGACGGAAAATATAAAATTCTACGTCCTATTCCACGTGCCGTTCTCGACTTGAACAAGGCAGAAATGGAACAGAATCCTGGCTATTGATAATAATTTGAAAACTCTATAAATAAAAACGGCTGTGCAAGAAAAAAGCACAGCCGTTTTTTTGCAGTAAATACAAAAAATGAATGAAATATAGCAAAGGAACGTGTGTAGTTTATATAAAATTTCATACATTTGCATTGAACTTCTGAAAACAGAAGACTAATTAGCTTTAAACCTATAAGATTAACATAAAACATATTATTATGGCTTATACACGTATTACAGCGGCAGAAGCTGCCGCAATGATAAAAAATGGTGACAGTTTGGGAATGAGCGGATTTACTCCTGCAGGAACAGCAAAGGCTGTGACACGCGAGCTTGCTAAAATTGCTACTGCAGAGCATGAGGCTGGCAGAGAATTCCAAGTGAGCATCTTTACTGGAGCTTCAACAGGACAAAGCACAGATGGTGTGCTCGCAGAAGCTCATGCCATAAAATACCGTGCGCCTTATACCACTAATCCTTCGTTCAGAAAAAGTGTGAACATGGGAGAAATAGCATATAACGATATTCATCTTAGCCACATGGCACAAGAGCTGCGCTATGGGTTCTATGGAGATATTGACTGGGCAATTCTTGAAGTTTGTGATATTGAAGAGGGAGCAGACACATGCAAAGCTTATTTGACGGCTGCTGGTGGAATAAGCCCTACGGTTGCCAGATTGGCAAAGCATGTAATACTGGAATTGAATGCTTTCCATAGCAAAGATGCTAAGTTCATACAAGATGTTTATGAACCACTCGATCCACCTATGCGCCAGCCTATTCCTATTGTGAATGTCGGTGACCGTATAGGTAAGCCGTATGTAGAGATTGATCCTAAGAAAATTGTGGGAGTGGTGGAATGTGACCTTCCTGACGAGGCACGTGCTTTCAAAGACAGTGACCCGATAACAGATCAGATTGGACATAATGTAGCTGCATTCCTTGTCAACGATATGAAGAGAGGCATTATCCCTTCAACATTCCTACCGCTGCAGAGTGGAGTGGGCAGTACGGCGAATGCAATTCTTGGAGCATTGGGCAAAGACAAGAGTGTGCCTGACTTTAATGTTTATACGGAAGTAATGCAAGACAGCGTGGTGGCTATGATGCTTGAGGGTAGAGTGAAAGATGCTTCGGCTTGTTCTCTCACTGTATCTAATGAATGCTTGAAGCAGGTTTACGATAACATGAACTACTTTAAAGACCATATTACCTTGCGCCAAAGCGAAATTTCAAATTCACCGGAAGTTATACGCCGACTTGGAGTTATTGCTATCAATACGGCTATAGAGGTGGATATTTACGGAAATGCCAACTCTACACATATAAGCGGCACAAAGATGATGAACGGTATCGGTGGTAGCGGCGACTTTGAGCGCAACGCTTATATAAGTATCTTCACTTGCCCGTCTACGGCAAAGGGCGGACTGATAAGCAGTATCGTGCCTATGGTGAGCCATCAGGACCACTCGGAGCACGATGTTAACGTTATCGTTACGGAGCAGGGAGTTGCCGACCTTCGTGGAAAGAGTCCGATAGAGCGTGCTCACCTCATCATTGAGAATTGTGCCCACCCTGACTACAAGCCAATACTCCGTGCTTATCTTGAAAGTGCAAAGATGGGACAGACCCGCCACAATCTTGGCAAAGCTTTTGCCATGCATATCGCTTTGGCTGAGAAGGGAGATATGCATCTTACGGAAATGTAAAAAAGATAAGAAAAACTATCGGAGTTCGCAAATATGCAGTGAACTCCGATTTTATATATTAAACTACACAAATGAAAAAACTATATTCTATTGTTGCTGCACTGATGCTTGCCGTTCCGTATTCGGCAAGTGCTGAAACAATTATTCCAGATGTAAAGAGCAAGGATTTCAAGACTATGACTCTAATCCATCCATGGCACGGAAAGCGTGTTGCCTACTTCGGTGACTCCATTACAGACCCGAAGAATATGGCATCTAAAGACAAATACTGGACTTTCCTGCAGCAGTGGCTTGGCATCACGCCGTATGTCTATGCCGTGAGCGGCAAACAGTGGAACGATATTCCGCGACAGGCAGAGCAACTGAAAAAGGAGCATGGCAATGATTTCGATGCCATACTTATATTTATAGGTACAAATGATTTCAATGCCGGAGTGCCTATAGGGGAGTGGTTCACGGAGAGCCAGCAAGAGGTAATGGCAGGAATACATGAACCGAAACACATGGTTAAACGTCTGCACAAGGATATGTGTATGACAGACTCTACTTACCGTGGACGCATAAACATCGCCCTGGACAAAGTGAAACGGATGTTCCCTACAAAACAGATTGTGCTCATCACGCCTATCCACCGTGCCGGGTTCTACCGCAGCGACACCAACTGGCAGCCAACGGAAGATTACCGCAACAAGTGTGGCGAATACGTAAGCCGCTATGTGGAGTCGGTAAAGGAGGCAGGTAATATATGGAGCATGCCGGTAATCGACATGAATGCCCTTTCCGGTCTGTATCCGCTTATGGACGAGCATGCCCAGTTCTTCCATGACGCTGCTGCCGACCGTTTGCATCCCAACGACGAGGGGCATCGGCGCATGGCTCTCACTCTGGTTTATCAACTAATGAGCTTGCCTGTATTTTAGTCGTTTGCCATATCGTAAAAGCCTTTGCAAAAAATATGAAAAAAGGACGAACATTCCAAATGTCCGTCCTTTCTTTTAAACTATTGGTATAAATTGTATTTACACAGAATCTCTTATTTTTGGGCTACAGGACGAATATTCATTCCACTATATGGAACACTAACATATTCACAAATGCCTTTTGATCGCAATTCTACACTGTAATGTCCGCCTACAGTTCCCCCTGTAGCTCTTCTCTCCTTTTTATTTGTGCTCGACCAGTAATCTGCCTCATAATATTTACCAATATCATTGTAATATGTTACAGGAAAGAAGATTGTTTTTCCATTAGGCCCGGTAACAGTATATCCGCCTGAAGACCATGTCCAGACACATTTATTCAGCAATTCTTTGAATTCATTCATTGTCGGCATGCGGAATCTCTTTCCCCATTTTACGGTGGCTGCATCATCTTCCGGCTGTAACGTCAAGTCACCGTCGCTTGCGTCAGCATCATATTTTTTAAGGAACTTGTCCATGTCGTATGTGTCTTCATCGTATTTTTTCTTTGTCGCCGTTTCTCCCCAGGCATAAAGATCACCTTGTGCATAAGGAGAATTAGCCCCAAGGTTACGGTCTGCCCAAAGCAAGCCACTGGGCAAGCCAAGGTCAACGAGCATACATTTTCCGTCAGCGGCAATAGTACCGCCATTACTGCCGGAGCCTCCGTTTCCACCTGTGTCGTCACCATCATCATCGCCTCCGCAGGCTGCGAGAGCACACAGGCATAAAAGCAAAGCCGGAATACACTTCAATAATCGTTCAATCTCTGTAACTACTTTTTTCATTTTCCATTTATCCTTTTATATGTTTCGGTCATTATTCTACGCCTCTCTCTGTTTCGTCCCCATGCGCGCCTCCACAACATTAATTACGTAGTCGCCAAGCTTCTCACATTCGCTCACGATGTCCATATACATCGTGCCGATGGCATAAGTATATTCGTGGTTGTTCACGTCGTTTATGTTCTGGCTCTTGAGCTGGGTGCGGTAGTTGTTTATCTCGTTCTCGATGTTGAACGAGCGGTTCACGTCGAGGTTGTCTCTTCTGCCGGAAAGCATTACGTTCATCTGCGTGAGACTGTCATCGGTAAGTTCAAACATCTGGTGCAGATGCTCATACTGCTTCTCCGTGAAGTCCTCCTTGCCGCGCTCCTTGCGGTTAAGAGTGCGAGCAATGTTGTAGCAACTGTCACCGATACTCTCAATTTCAGAAATTTCGCGTAGCATGGCACGAATCTTTGCCTTTGTTTCGTCGCTAAGATGAGAATCGCTCACCTTGTCAAGATATTTTGCTATCTCAATTTCCATGTTATCGGATATTCCTTCATATTTTTCTATACGGGTGAAAAGCTTGTTGAAGTCGCTGTCGTTCTTTGTTCCGAGCAGCTCCCTGACCATGGTGAACATTCGCTGTATGCGGTCGGCAAACGATTGTATTTCCTTTCGTGCTTCCAATACAGAAAGCTCCGGTGTAGCCATAAGTGTGTTGCCACCGATATAACGCAGGCGGAAATCGTCCTCGTCTTTTGTCGCATTCGGCTTGATAACGGTACACACGAATTTTTCCATCTGTGGAATGAGCCAAATTAGTACTGCTGTGTTGCATACGTTGAACGTAGTGTGGAAAGCAGCAAGTACAACCGACAGACGAGCAACGTTGATGTGGTTGGCATTAGGATCTACACCAACAAAGCCGCAGACCATATTTATAAATGGGTAGAAGCAGCACAGTACCCATACAACACCGAACACGTTGAACGACAAGTGGGCGAATGCAGCACGTCGTGCCTGAGTGTTAGCACCCATAGCGGCAATGTTAGAAGTAATGGTTGTTCCGATGTTTTCTCCCAGCACAAGGGCTATACCCATATATATAGGCAGCACTCCGCTTGAACACAATACCATTGTTATAGCCATAAGTGCAGCCGACGACTGCATGCAAAATGTAAGGATGGTTCCGATTCCGAGGAAAGAGAAAACAGTGAGATAACTGTCTTTATCGAATGATGAAAAAAAGCTTATAACCGACTGGTTATGGCTTAGATCCATTTCCTTGCCTGTGGCTCCGAGAGTGGAAATGGCAAAAAACATAAAGGCTACACCAAACAGGAAGTCGCCTATGTAGCGGTGCTTTTTTCTGTAGATAAGCAGAAGGGCAAAGAAAAACACGGGATATACAATGTTCGCCATGTTGAACGAGAACCCTAAAGTCATAATCCATGCAGTGAACGTAGTCCCGATGTTTGCTCCCATTATCACCGAGATTGCCTGTGCCAAAGTAAGTAACCCGGCATTTACAAATGATACCGTCATTACGGTGGTTGCCGTTGACGACTGCACGGAGGCGGTTACGAACATACCGGTAAGCAACCCGGTGAAGCGGTTCTTGGTCATTGTGCCGAGAATATGGCGCAGTTGCGAGCCCGCCATTTTTTGTAGTGCCTCACTCATTGCCTTCATTCCGTAGATGAGCAAGGCAAGTGATCCAATGATCTTAAAAAAAATCCAAATCGACATATTTTTATTTAATTTATGATGCGGTTTTGCATGAATGTCGTTGAAAGGGCGTAACTTTACGATGTAAACCCTTTAATTAAGTATGACTTATGAAACAAGTAATACAAATTCGTTGCAAAAATAATAAAAAAGTCATAAACATTGCTATCGGAAGCACACTTTCTGAAATTTTTTCTGCTTCAGGGCTTGATATGAGATATGGACCGGTGAGTGCAAAAGTCAATAATAAGGTGGAAGGACTTAATTATAGAGCCTATCATAATAAAGACGTGGAGTTTCTTGACCTTACATCTCCATCGGGGCAAAGAACGTATACCAGAACTTTGTTCATGGTGCTATGTAAGGCAGTTGCAGACTTGTATCCTAAAGGCAAGGTATACATAGACATACCTGTCTCTAACGGTTATTACTGTGACTTGAGAATTGGTGAAGAAGTAACTGCAGATGTGGCTGAGAGAGTATACCGCAGAATGAAGGAGATTGTTGATGCAAAAATACCTATACGTAGGCATGAATGCACGACAGAAGAGGCTATTAGTATCTTTGCAGAACGAGATGCAGCATCAAAAGTGAAACTCCTGAAAAGTACAGGAAAGCTTTATACCACATATTATGATATTGATGGATATAAGGACTATTATTATGGTTCTTTGCTGACTAACACTTCCAAACTCTCTCTGTTTGGAGTTGAAAAGTATTATGATGGTTTGTTGTTGCGTATACCATCACTGAAAGATCCGTCAAAGCTTGGAGAACTTATCAGGCAAGACAAGATGTTTGATATATTCAAAGAGCATCATCACTGGCAGGATATTATAGGTTTGCGTACTATCGGTGACTTGAATGATGCTGTGGATAAAGGTAGGGCAAGTGATTTGATAAATCTCTCTGAGGCATTGCAAGAGAAGAAAATATCGAAAATTGCCGATGAGATTGCTGCAAAGAAGAATGTGAAGATGGTACTGATTGCTGGTCCGTCATCAAGTGGCAAGACAACATCTTGCAAAAGACTTTCAATACAGCTGCTTACCAATGGAATCAGACCAGTGCCGGTATCGCTTGATGATTATTTCGTAGATCGTGAGCATACACCGAAAGATGAGAAAGGTGATTATGACTACGAGAGCCTTTATGCTCTGAATATTCCACTCTTGAACCAACAATTGAACGACCTGTTTGCTGGAAAGGAAGTGGAATTGCCAAAATATAACTTCCAGACAGGAAAGAGTGAGAAAAGTGGTAAGAAGCTGAAAATGGGTGAACATGATGTGCTTGTAGTTGAGGGTATTCATGCCTTAAATCCAGAACTTACAGCACAGATTCCGAATGAACAGATATATAGAGTATATGCATCTGCTTTTACCACAATTCTGCTTGACAGTCATAATTATGTGCCTACAACCGACAACCGACTATTGAGGCGCATAATACGAGATTATAAATATAGAGGTGTGAGTGCAGAGGAAACCATTAGACGCTGGCCTTCAGTAAGAGCTGGAGAGAACAAATGGATATTCCCTTATCAAGAGAATGCTGACGCTATGTTCAATACAGCTATGCTTTTTGAACTTGCTGTAATTAAGTCTCAGGCTGAACCATTGCTTGAAACAGTGCCGGAGAATTCCGAGGAATATAGTGAGGCATATCGTCTGCTGAAATTCTTGAAGTATATACGTCCGATACCAAACCGGCAAGTTCCGCCTACATCATTGTTGCGTGAGTTCCTTGGCGGAAGTTCTTTTAAATATTAGAAAAGATTAACTTTGGTATAAGCAAAAAGGGCGTAAGCACACATCTTCTGTGTAGCTTGCGCCCTTTTTGTTTATATTTATTCTGTATCTCTATGCCTGGTTCTCATTTCTTTTCCTGAACATGCAGTACACACCGAGCAAAATGAACGGCAATGACAATATTTGTCCCATATCAAGTGGCAAAGATGCTTCAAAAGCCTCCTGGATTTCCTTTGTGTATTCTATAAAGAATCTTGCTGTGAATATATATGTCAAACATAGTCCGAAGAAGAATCCTGTGCCCACTTTCTGTGGCATTTTCCGATATAGATACCAACCGATGAAGAACAGCATTGCATAAGCAATTGCCTCATAGAGTTGTCCTGGGTGACGTGGCTGCATGTCTACTTGCTCAAAAATGAAAGCCCATGGCACATCAGTTACCTTACCTATAATCTCGGAATTCATCAGATTGCCCAAGCGTATAAAACATGCTGTGACTGGTGTCGCTATGGCGATGTTGTCAAGTACACGCCATATAGGCAGTTTTGTGCGTCTTACGTATAGCCAAAGGGCAATTATCAGTCCAATTGTTCCGCCATGACTTGCAAGTCCGGCATATCCTGTAAATTTCCATCCTCCATATTCCAAGAAGCGTATTGGCAAGAACATCTCTATTATATGAGTGCCGGATGAAAGGAAATAGTCCGGCTCATAAAACAAACAATGTCCGAGTCGTGCTCCAACAAGTATTCCGACGAAACAATAGATAAATAGTGGGTCGAATAAAACGTCGTTTATCTTTTGTTCCTTATATAGCTTTCTCACAATGAAATAGGCCGATAAAAGTCCGAAAAGCCAGCACAGCGCATACCAACGCATGGAAATCGGACCGACATGAAATGCCTCTATACTTGGATTCCAGTGTATCATATTGTTTTTTGAAACTATACGTTAAATCTGAAGTGCATGATGTCACCATCTTGTACAACATAGTCTTTTCCTTCGATGCCCAGTTTACCAGCTTCGCGAACAGCAGACTCTGAGCCATACTTTATATAATCCTCGTATTTGATTACCTCGGCACGGATGAAACCCTTTTCGAAATCAGTATGAATAACGCCTGCACATTGTGGTGCTTTCCATCCCTTGTGGTATGTCCATGCCTTTACCTCCATCTCTCCAGCGGTAATAAATGTTTCAAGATTCAGCAGTGAGTATGCTTTCTTTATTAGTCGGTTCACTCCACTTTCTTCCAAGCCCAATTCGTCGAGAAACATTTTCTTGTCTTCGTATGTTTCCAATCCTGCGATGTCTTCCTCTGTCTTTCCTGCTATTACGAGTGTTTCGGCACCTTCTTCCTTGGCAATTTCTTCTATGCGTTTAGAATAGTCGTTGCCAGTCTTTGCCGATGCTTCGTCAACATTGCATACATAGAGAACAGGCTTTGCCGTTAGTAAGAACAAGTTTCGTGCAGCCTCTTGCTCTTCTTTTGAGTCAAACTCCACGGTGCGTGCGTTTTTCCCTTGTTCCAAAACTTCTTTATATGCTTCAAGAACGCTAACTTCTATTTTTGCGTCTTTGTTTCCGGCTTGCGCCACTTTCTGCTGTTTAGATAGGCGACTTTCTATTGTTTCCAGATCTTTTAGCTGTAGCTCGGTGTCAATAATCTCCTTATCGCGTACAGGGTCTATGGTGCCATCAACATGAGTTATATTTTCATCGTCGAAACAACGGAGCACATGTATAATTGCGTCAGTTTCACGAATGTTCCCAAGGAACTTGTTTCCTAAACCTTCTCCTTTGCTTGCACCTTTTACGAGTCCTGCAATATCTACAATCTCGCATGTTGCCGGTACAATGCGTCCAGGATGTACAATCTCAGCAAGTTTTGTAAGTCGTTCATCAGGTACTGTTATTACGCCTACATTTGGTTCTATTGTGCAGAATGGAAAGTTTGCAGCTTGTGCCTTTGCGCTTGAAAGACAATTGAAGAGTGTGGATTTCCCGACGTTAGGGAGTCCCACGATACCACATTTTAGTGCCATGTTTTTATTTTTATTTTATTCTTTTATTGTTTCAAATTAATTGCAAATCCATGTCGTCAACTTGATAGAAAAGCTACGATATAAGATTTTTGCTTGCGAAATTACTCATTTTATTTGTAATATTCTGTTTTCATGGCGAATAAAATATAAAAACAATAATCTTTGTCGTTTTTATGATAGAAAAATATAGATTTTATGTTGAACATTAGTTTATAGAAGCGTTTTAGTTAAATTATCTAAATAAACATGTTGTTTTCTTTTTCTTGTTATTATATATATGTGTTATTTTAATATCTTTGCATATATTATATTATCTGCTGTTACAGTTATATTAATAACTATTTAGAGCAATGATTTTCATGCCTTTAATTTTGCATAACGTTATACTCAATGCATACGCAATACATATTGACAAGGCTTAATATTCAGAAATAATCACACAAATTGAAGATGGAATCAACTAATCCAGAACGTTTTAACATGTCGTTAGATAACATTAAGGAAATACTAAATAGTGCATCTATCGGAATTTGCCGTATTACCTTTTCCGAAAGCCGGAAGCCGAGATTAAGTGCATCAGACAAGATGTTAGAGCTGCTTGGCTTTGACAAAAACTGTGTCGCTTCCGAAGAGGAATTTTATGATGCGTGGTATTCCAGAATTTGTTCTGAATCATTGGAGTCTGTCAATCAACTATTGGAAACTTTGAAGAATGGTGTGCACGGTGAATGTACATATATGTGGAATCATCCCAAGTTAGGTATAAGATACGTAAGAAGTGGAGGTATTGGAAACAGACAAACTGACGGTTCTATAGTGATAGATGGATATCATCATGACGTTACTGGTCAAGTGTCAACAATTCATATGCAAGATTCGCTTGTAGTGAATTCCTTGGCAAATCTTTATTTGTGTCTCTTTTATATTAATCTGAATAAAGATTGGTACACATCGTATACTAACAATCTTCCTTTTGTTTCAATGAGAATTCCAAAGATGGGAAGTGTTAAGGAAAATATTGGACTTATTTCTGAATTTTTCTGTTTGCCGTGCGAAAAAGAAAAAGTTAAGGAGTTTACAGATCTTGTAACTCTAAATAAGCGGTTGGAATATCGAAACTCTATTTCTTTACAGTTCCAAAGTGGGGAAAAACATTGGACACGACTCACATTTATTGTGAGCGACCGCAACAATGACGGTACTGTGCACCACATGGTGGCAACGGTGAAAGATGTTACGGAGCAGAAAGAGAAGGAGGCTGACAGGCTTGAGGAGCTAAAGGCAAATATTGATGCTAACCGCGCAAAAACCATGATGCTCCAAAATATGACCCATGAAATACGTACACCGTTGAATGCAATGTTTGGATTCTCGCAATTGCTATGTATGCCAGACGGCAGTATTTCAGATGAACAGAAGTCTGAATATTTTAATTACATATATAACAGTTTCAATATGCTCTCAATGCTTATTGATGATGTTATGGACATTGCTGATGCGGAACATGGTAACTACCGTATTCAAAATAGCCGTTTCAATGTAAATAAGGTTTGTCGTAATGCAATGCAGATGGCTGAAATTCGTTTGCTGGCGGGTGTGAAAATGTATTTCACTTCAGATGTGAGTGATGACTATACGATAGAATCTGACAGTAGGAGAATACAGCAGTTGCTCGTGAATATTCTTACCAATGCTTGTAAACATACTACAAAGGGGGAGATACACATGCATCTGTCAACGACAGAAAATCCAGGTAAGCTTACATTCTCTGTGACAGATACTGGTGATGGCATTCCTGAGGATATGCGTGATGATATTTTTGAGCGTTATAAAAAGGCAAACAGCAGTGTGCAAGGATCAGGACTCGGACTGCATATATGTAGTACAATTGCAAAGAAACTTGGTGCAGAGATAAAATTGGATGATACATATAAAAATGGGGCAAGGTTCCTATTTATCATTTAGAAAGGTACATTTATAATATATGTTGTATTTGTACAAGTAAGTAACAAAAAAAATTACAAGTATGAAGAAGTTTTTAATGTTTTTGATTACTGCGACATTGTTCGCAGCTTGCTCATCTGAAGATTCCTCATTGAGCGGAAACACTGGAAACGATGAGCAAAGAAGTACCGAGGTTTACATTATGGGTAAGAGTATTGTACCGACAAGGAGTATGCAAGCTCCACAAGCGACGAACTATGCCGATGCTTATTTCTATATACGCATCGATGGGCGTATTCCAAAGCAAATAGGTCAGTATAATTCTAAGGAATATTGGCCACAGACAGTAAACGGTAGCTCGGTATTCTCAAATGGTAACAAGGGACTGGTGGATACAAGCTATCCTTACTGGAAGTTCTACAGTGAAGACGGGCAGACAAGCACTCGTGAATATCTGTATGATACAACTGGAAAGGCAGTAGAGAAAGTCATTAGCAATGTGCCTACATTTGCCAGCATGATGCAGGGCAACGAGAAAGACAAGGATGCGGTGGCTGCTATAGATACCAAGAATTTGAAAATTATTTGGTATGTGGCAAAGTATACTTATGGAAAATGGCATGTAGACGGTGTTCTAACATACGAAAACGTTGACAACATAACAGAAATTCCAGACTTTGAAGAGGAGAAGGATATGGACGATTCTGCTGATGAACCTATGCTCTCTGACGATGAGAATGGAAACATTGAGGTTGACATCCATCAGCAAGAGCACCAGACTTGGCAGGAAATAAAAACTTCTGTACACATCCGTGACCTTGTTGATAAACTCACCGTAGAGATTCCTCTTGAATATGAAAACATTGCTGAGACCGATGATTTTGCAATACGTACCTACGACTTAAACCTTGAATCAAAGGTGTATATCAATGGAACTGAATACGCTCTTGATGGCACTAACCCTATAAAGGTTACCATAGAGCATTTGGCTAACAAGGCTGTGTTTACAATAGTATGTACGGATGCGAAATATTTGGCAGCTCTTCGCAAGGAGTACGGTGATGGAGCTACTGTGGAGATTCACACTTATCCTAAAAATTTGACAAAAGAACAGGTGTGGACAAAGTTGAAGCAGGCAACGGTTAAGGTTTTACCTGCCACATACGAAAGATTGAAGTTTAACGGCGCAACAAGCGCATTCTTTGCTGAATAAAGAAAGGAGCAGCATAAGTATTGCAACCTTATATAGATATGGATTTTGACTACCCTGACGGACAGTCGGTTGACTTTTACGGATATGAAGTCGTTGAGTTTTATCTCAAACGGCTTCTTCTGTATTTTTCAGACTATGCCTTGAATATACGGTTGTTATATGGCTTGATAATAGTATGTATCATCACTATGATGGTGCTGTTTGTGCTGTTTATACATAGGATAAGGCGTGATCGCCGGAGACAAAGAGAATTCGAATCTGCAAAGAAAAATTTGTATGATGGATTCTATAAAATATTGATTTCTGGTACAAAACCTGAAGTAAAGGATCTTGAACTGGCATGCGACATGACATTGGATTTGATAACAAGCTACAGACCGGAAACGCTTTCGAAACTTATATCCGAAATATGTATGGATTTGAGTAGAGAGCTTGGTAATATTCCAAATGCTGACATACTGTGTTCTTTGACAGGAGTAAAGGCTCTTTATGAGAGAAACCTTACAAGTTCGCACAATGTGCTGTTCACTCTGCAAAACCTTGTGAATATGCATATTCCTGTGAATGAAGGACTGTTGGCGATATATATCAATCATTACAACAATAATGTGCGTCACATGGCACGTATGTGTCATATCATATCATCAAGTTCAGACCCTTATCGTTATTTCTTTGATGATCTCAACGAGCAGCAGGGGTTATGGCGATTCATGATGCTTCACCGCCTGTTTGGTTGGATTAAAGCAAATGAGAGACAGATGCCACAGTTCCTTATACTTGCGGAGAAAGTGCATAACGAGGAATCTGTAGCATTTCTGATACAGGAAGTGGCTTATTGGGGTACAGACAAGGAAAAAGCATCATTGCATGAGTTGTTCCTGTCGCCAAACTACCACTATCGTGCAGCAGCATTGCATGCAGTAGCGATACTTCGCGACAAGAATCAGGAGAAAGATGCCATAGATACTTTCGAGCAGCAACCAGAGGCTATACGTCAAGAGGTACTCAAGGCAGTATATGCGATAAACTCAGGAAAGTATACGGATTTCTTTGTGAGAGCATACCGCACATCTTCGTTGAAACAAACACGCGAGGTAGCATTGAACTGTTTGTATACATACGGTAAAGACGGACGCCGCACCTTCGAACTCTTGCGAGGCGAGGTGCTTGAAAATGAGAGTGATCGTGTACTTATGGATCAGATTGATGCCATGGGAATATTGAATCAGTTAAGAATGTTTTAAATATGTGGGAGTTTTTCTTTTATTTCTTTGGATATACGATATTTGGCTATTCGCTCTTGCTTATCGCCTCATACGTCATGCTGCTGATATTTGCTTATCAGTATAGCAGTGGCTGTAAGCAATGGTCGGATGACTATATTCGGCACATGGTGCAAAGTTCACCGTATGTACCGGGTATATCTATCGTTGCTCCTGCGTATAATGAAGAGAAAACAATTATTGATAATGTGCGTTCTCTTTTGAAAATGGATTATCCGAACTTTGAGGTGTGCATTGTAAATGATGGAAGTAAAGACAAAACGCTTGAACTGCTTATAGAGACTTTCGATATGGTCGAGGTACCGTTTGAATATGTTGAGAAGGTACACTGTGCACCATTTAAACGACTATTGAAATCAACAAATCCACGTTATTCAAGGCTTGTTGTTGTTGATAAGGTGAATGGTGGAACAAAAGCCGATGCTGTGAATGCCGGACTTAACGTTATTTCCAATCCATATTTTATCAACACCGACGTTGACTGTATTCTTGCAAAAGATGCAATGTATCAGTGTATTTTTCCGGCAATAACCGATGAATCAGTAATTGCCGTGTCTGGAACTATGTCGATGAGTAACGGGTCAACGATAAGCGATGGTGTACTTGTAGATATCCGTCCGTCGAGTCGTCCAATACCGTTGTTTCAGGATCTTGAGTACAAGCGTTCGTTCTTGGTCGGAAAAATGGGGTGGAGCAAAATAAATGCGATGAACAATGTGTCGGGTGGTTATGGATTATTCTCTACCGAAGTTGTTATTAATGCCGGTGGCTATAGTAGCACCTCTTTTGCCGAGGATATGGATATGCTTACTCGAATGATTGCATATTGCTGTGACTTTAAGCGAAAATATCGTGTAGTTCAGATTCCACACACATGTTGTTGGACAGAGGGACCATCGAATTTGAGAATGATTTACCGACAGCGTATACGATGGGGACGTGGACTTATACAGTTGATGTGGGAGCATCGTAGGATTATTTTCAACCATAAATACAAACGCCTGGGGCTTATCTCAATGGTATATACGTTCCTTTTTGAGTTCATGGCACCGATTATTGAGTCGTTTGGATTTATCATGATGATATACCTTGCATTTACAGGAGGTGTGAATTGGGATACATTCTTTGTAACGTTTTTCGCTATTTATGTGTTCAGTTTTATGCTTTCTACATTTGTGGTATTCTATGATTACATATTAGGCTGTTCATATACGAGTATAAAAAGTTATCTAAAACTTATGTTGGCTGCAATCTTTGAACCGATTGTTTACCATCCGATAATCGTATTCTGTTCTATAGTGGGATATTTTAAATATATCACTCGACAGAAGGCTGTTTGGACAGCAATGGAACGAACAGGAGTGAGACACGCAACGGCACCGGTACAATCATCAGGTGCGAAATAAAACGAGTATATAAAATATGGCATATAGATTGTTCTTTATTATAATATTGGCATTATTCGCCCAACCTTCATCGGCACAGTATAACAGTGACCATAAGAAGGTGAACGAGAAGTATACCCCAGCAAAAGAGGGTATGCCAGGATATTATGACCAGAACACGCGCCGACTCTTTAAACAAGGCAAGTGGGCAGAAGGATACAAAATACTTACAGAGGGACTGAAAAAATATAGTTGGCTTTCCTCTCTTAACGAGCTGATGGGTACGTATTGGGTACATTACAAACAGTATGATAAAGCGCGTTATTATTTGATACGTTCATTGCGTAACAACAGCGACAATGTGCGTTCCAAGGAATTAATGATGAAAGTAGAGGAGATAACGAAACATTATAGTACAGCCATTGTATATTGTAATGAGTTACTTGAAACCTCGCCTTATGACTATAATCTATGGCGCAAGAAAATAGAACTTTATCGTTTGGAGGGTGATGAATCAGAAGCTTCACGGCTTCTGCAGCGTTTAAGTACAATATACCCAGACCGTGCAGAAGTAAAGAAAGAGATACTGTGGGATTACGAGCAGAAATACCGTCGCTTTAAAGAAAAGAAAAATCTTGTTGGCCAGGAAGACATGCTTAGGAAAATGGTCGCCATTAATCCTAAAGATTCTGAGTTCCAAATGGCATTGTGCAATTTGCTGTTGCAGACGGGACGAACGGAAGAGGCGGTTGATGTTGCCGGATATGCAGCAACAATGGTAAAGAATCCATATCCGTTTGTTGAAAAGAAGGCATCAATACTTGGTGGAATGAGTCGCTATGGCGAGGCATTGTCTTATTTGCAGGGTGTAAAAAGAAGCATGTCTGGTGCAAGTGTGCAATTGGGTAGGCTGACCACCAGCTTGGAAGAAGATGCAGCACGTGCGGCAGCGCAGAATGAACCATATTCCGCATATGCAAGACTGTATGAGAAAACTCATTCAGAAGAAGCTTTGACTTATCTTCTTAACACATCCATGTCGAGAGGCTACCTTGACGATGCCCTTATGTATATTCGTGAGGCACGTCGTCGTAGAGGTGATACGGAGAATCTTCTTCTTCGTGAATATAATGTGCAACGCCGTTTGGGCAATACAAAGGCTGCATTGTCAATGCTTGAACGCATACATGCAAAATGGCCAGGCAATATGGACGTGAGTGAAGAACTGTGTTCCATACGTCTTGATGATGTGCGCCACATGATGGAGCTTGCGCAATACGACGAAGCTATTGCTTTATTGGAGAAGTTGCGAGGCTTTAAGGTTGATAGCGATACTAAGAATATTGTTGAACGACGACTTTTTACCTGTTATGTCAAGACCGGACAGCGACAAAAAGCATTACAACAGCTGAAAAATATAACAAAAGATGCTGAAACGTCGGCACAGCTATATGAAGAGATAATGTTGCCATATATAAAGCAGCTTATGAATCAAGGCAGATTGTATCAGTCGGTAAGCGAGATACAGAAAATACTTGATATGGGGCATCCTTCGGCAGATGCTTTGTTGATGGGTATCAACATTTACATGCAATTGAAGAACAATGATAAAGCACGCAGATTGGCAGATATTGGTAAGGAACGTTTCCCCGATGAACCTGCATTTATGCTAAAGGATGCACAACTGATTGCCAGTGAGGGTGATTATGAGACAGCAATGAAGATATTGCGCACTATGCTCGATACATATATTGGTGATTCTGCTGTTGTTCGTGCATACGCAGACTGTTGTGAGTCTGCTGCAATGAAGCAGCTAAAGGATAAGAACTATGATGAGGCTATGCGCTTGATAGATGAGGCTATGCAGTATTGTCCTGACAGCAATTCTCTTATCTTGGCAAAATCTATGATATATGAAGCGCAGAAAGAATGGGACAAGGCAATAGCTATGTACAAGATGTATAAACCAGGTATTGGTGAGTTTCGTGAGTATGTGATGCATCTTGAGACATTGAAACGCCATATTATGCGAAATCAGATTTTGATTGATTATCAAAGAGCCCGTCCGTCAAGTGAAGACCGAATAAGTTCTATGGCACAAATATCGTATACCAGATTATGCAATTACAACACTTATACGCTTAGCCTTGGATATGCAGCACGAGACGGTTCCACACAGTCTGATGACCCTGATGAGGCTAATGGCGGGAACGGAGTGCAGATTAGCGGAGAATGGGAGCATACCTGGAATACAAAACTTACAACAAATTTGATATTAGGTTGCGCAAATAAATATTTCCCACGGTTAAGGGCAGAACTAAAAGGAAGCTATGTATTGCCAGAAGACTGGACTGCAAAAGGTGGCTTGTCATATCGTTTAGTTGGTTCAGGCGCTAAAACCTCATTGCTTGGTCTTGGGATTGGGGCAATAAAGGATTTTGAGCAATTCAACGTTGGTGCCGACTTGAACATGTTTGCCATGGCTGGAACAAAGACAGACTATTTCAATGGAAATTTCTTCGTCAACGGTAGTGTCGTTGCCAAATGTTTTCCTATCGAAGGTAGCCGCACCCATCTCTTCCTGTCAGGCAGCGTAGGAAATGCTCCGGAAATATCGTTGGTAGACAATTTGATGCCTGTAAAGTTTAATCAGCTGAACACGATGCTTGGTTTTGGAGGACTATACGTAGTAAACTCAATGCTCGACTTTGGAATGTCAGGACAGTGGTATACAATGTCGGTAAAATCTGTTTCTGGCAGCAACAATAATAATAAAAATTATTTATATTTCAATGCTAATGTTACAATTCATTTCTAAAAGCTTGGCAGTGCTTCTCATTGCACTTGTGTTAGGCGGATGTCAAAGCAAGGCACAGCCAAATGATGCTTCATCTGGACTCTTTGAGTATCGAGGGTTATATACCCCATCGAATACAGAAGAGATGCAGAGAGCCATGCATACCAATCATCCTGACTATGATTGGGGCTTATGGGGACATAACCTTAGCAAAGTTATCAAAGACAATGCAACAGATGGCATGTTTGCCGTTGTTGACGGAAAGAGAAACCGTAAGCAGCTTTGTTTCTCAAGCAAGGAGTTGTATAAATGTGTGCGTGAGTATATAATAGACCAGTTCGGGAATGGTTCTTCTGAATACAATGAGCGTATCAGCATAATGCCGTTAGATAACAAGATAGCATGTAGGTGTGCTGCATGTATGGCAAAAGGAAATACCGAGGGCAATGCAACACCAGCTGTAACATCATTCATATCTCGTCTTGCCAAAGAATTTCCCAAACACAAGTTCTTTACATCAGCTTATCACACAACAAAGATTGCTCCCACGATTCCTTTGCCAAAGAATGTTGGTGTATTCATATCCAGTATTGATTTGCCGATGCGCGTAGACTTCAGCAAAACATCCGGGTACAAGAATTTTGTGGAAATGGTTAAATCTTGGAAACAAAAATGCGGAAAGATATACATTTGGGATTATGAACGCAACTATGATGATTATCTTTCGCCATTCCCTTGTTTGCTTACCATGCAAGCACGATTCAAGTTGTATAGGCAATTGGGAGTAAAAGGGATTTTTGTTAATGGTAGTGGGGATGATTATTCGGCATTTGACGATATGCAGTCGTATGTTATTGCATCATTGATGGACAATCCAGATATAGATGTTTATAAAGCTGTTGGGAGATACTTTTCCAAGTATTATCCTATTACTGCCGACATACTCCTCAAATACTACTGGGGACTTGAAATGCGCAGTAAAACCACCAATCATATACTTCCGTTATATGGAACAATGAAGGAAATGTGTGATTCATATCTAAATGCAAAAGAGTTTGTTGACTTCCGTCGGAAACTTGATGCAAAAAGCAAGCTCACCTCAGGAGATGAGCGCAAAAGACTGAATGCATTGCTTACATCATTGTCTTACACACAGTTGGAATTATACCGTTGTGGTATTATCCCGAAGGATGTAGAAGCAGCCATAGAAATGCGTGAAATACTGAAGGGGCATAAAGAGCTTAAAGGTATGGTAAACCGCGATGAATCAGGGCATCACATAGATGATTACTTGAAACAATGGAAATGAGAATGAAATTAATAATGAAAAGGCTGTTGGGCGTTATTGTCATGGCGATGGTTGTTATGCCATTTATGTCATGCCATAAGAGACTTGGTCCGACGGTAATTCAAGTTGAAGACTCCGTACGCCATTATCCTTCGATAATTCTTGGCGATGAGCTTGACATTGTGTATGTCGTGCATAATGTGGGTAAAGAGATACTTGTGATAACGGATATACAGCCTGCATGCTCGGCAATAGAATCTTCTCCGGCAAACGTCACAACGGTGCCACCAGGTGAAGAAGTTCTTCTTAAATTTACTTTCCATTCAGACAAGAACATTGGATTGGCAAGACACAGCATACGCCTGTTTGGAAATATAGCCCCGGCAGGAGTAGCCGAGCTTATTTTCGATACCCATGTTGTAAGACCGTCTACTGACTTGTCCGATTACGAGGAATATTACCAGAAGAATATGAAAGCAACAGACGAGCATATCCTTGACGGACAGTATAGTGAAAAAGGATACAGCACAGATAAATAAACAAAAATAAAACGAATTTAAAATCTACAAGATATGAAACAAATAGCAGGAATTGATTCAAACAAGTTTAAGGTTCTCATTGTGGACGATATTCCCTTGAACCTGATTCTTTTAGAGAAGATGCTTATGTCGTATGAGTTCCAAATTATCAAAAAGAACAATGGACGCGAAGCACTGGAGTTTATACAAGCAACCCAAAATACTGCAGATAGTGTTGATTTGGCAATAGTTGATTTGATGATGCCTGATATTGACGGCTATCAAGTTATAGAGTGTGTTCGTAATGGCTGCCATGACGAAAACTTTAATATTGAAGCCAAAAGCAAGAAAGAGTTGCCAATTATTATCCTGTCGGCAATGAACTTCAATGAAGATATAAAGAAAGGCTTGGATTTTGGTGCCAACGAGTTTCTGACGAAACCTGTTGTCATGGAGCAACTCTACAGCTCTGTGAATCAAGAACTGTCAAATAAGGTCGCGACTAATTAAGATAATAAAAATAATAAATAGAAATATGGAAATAAAAAGACTATTGGGCAAAAAGAAACTTCTGCTGACATTATGTCTTGGCATTGTATGTTCAACATCAGCTTTTGCTGACGGAAAAGAGGAGAAACTGCCTGTCCTCAAAATCACAGTTGACGGTAAAATTACACGTGATATGGAATATACCAATGGTACAATGCAATTAACCGATGAGAATGGTAAGGTTGTGGAACTGAAAGCAAAGTTCCGCACTCGCGGAGCAACGGCACGTTCATTTCTTATGAAACCTTCTCTCAATATGAAATTGCGTACAGATGATTATTCTGCATCACAAGATTCCATGCTGCTTGGCATGCGTTCCATTTCTAAATGGATACTCGATGCTATGGCAATTGACCGTATATGTATGCGTAACCGCATTGCTATGGATGTATGGAATGAATATTCTCCATTGCCATACGATACCGATTTCGGTGGCAGAAGCGGTACGGAGGGGCGCTTTATAGAAATGTATATTAATGGCGAATACAAAGGTATCTATTGCATGAGCGACCACATAAACCGCAAGTTGCTAAACTTGAAAAAGTATGATGAAAAGAAAAACCTTGTGAGAGGTGTACTCTACAAGAG
Organism: uncultured Prevotella sp.; assembly: GCA_934217675.1. GTDB lineage: Bacteria > Bacteroidota > Bacteroidia > Bacteroidales > Bacteroidaceae > Prevotella. Next base: position 26,785 of record CAKQCV010000028.1, read on the forward strand.
TGGAACAGAGGATATAGCAAACCAGAACGAAAGAAACTTTACAGACGATTGGAAGACAGGAACAATATCATGGCATAATGCATGGGAACTGAAAGAACCTGAAGACTACGAGTGTAAGGAAGCTTGGGAGCCACTCATTGATCTCTTTGACAACCGTAAGACTTATGCTGAAGTAAAGAAATATTTCTTCCTTGACAATCTTGTTGATTACCAACTTCATATTATGGCATTTGGTATTGCCGACAACTGGGGAAACAAAAATCATTACTTCTCAATCAGAAACATACAGAAAGATATTGATGATTCTGATCCAACAGAAGCAGCACGTCGCAAGTGTATAGTTTCACCTTGGGATTTAGATTGTGCACTTGGAGGAAAATATAATGGTAGTGCATACAATGGCAATGACTATACAAACTGGTCGCCACAAGATGTTGTGAAGAATGGCGGATGTTATCCTTTTGCTGTATGTCAGGCAGAGACAGAATATAAAGATTTGTTGAAAAAACGTTGGGAAGAGTTACGTGTGGGGGCATTCTCAAAGGAAAATATAAACAAACGACTTGAAGCCTATCGTGATTTATTTCTTAACAGTGGTGCATGGCAACGTATGACAGAGCATTTCAATGCACAAAGCGAGAAACCTATGTATGTAGATGATCTTGCCAAGGAAATTACTTATATTGAGGAATGGTATTCACAGCAATACGACAAGATGGATGCATATTTTAATATTAGTGCTGGCATAACCACGACAACTGTCAATACAGAGCGTAACAATGCGATATATTCAATTGAAGGTATAAAACTAAATAAAGCCCCAGAAAAGGGTATTTATATTCAAGGTGGAAAACTGATAATGAAATAGAATATAAGCAGACAGGAAGAAAATAAACAGGTTTTCTTCCTGTTTTTTTCTTGTATTGTAGATAATATGTCTTATATAAACTTATTAGAGCATAGGTAATGATAAAACAAAACGACAATACAAACGATTATCTTCGTTTGCATATTGGTATTCTGTTGGCTGGCGCAACAGGAATATTCGGCAGGCTGATATCCTTGGCGGAATTGCCATTAGTGTGGTATAGAATGATTATTGCAGCCATAGTGCTTGCCATAGTGTTGAGCATAAACCATAAGATCAGTGTACCAAGCAAAGCACATTTATTTAGAATTGGCGGGTGTGGTGTATTGCTGGCAATACACTGGACATTATTTTATGCCAGTATCAAGGCATCAAACGTCAGTATTGCTGTAGTTTGTATAGCCTTGAATGGTTTCTTCACAGCTATAATAGAGCCACTCACAGGGCACAGGCGTATGTCGTTGCGCGAACTTCTGCTTAGCATGATAACACTTGTTGGCATTTTGCTTATTTTTGGTCTCGATACTCGCCACCGCACGGGTATTGTTATCGGTATGTTTTCGTCATTGTTTTACACCCTCTTTGCTGTAGCCAGCAAACGTGTGCAGCATAACACGGGGCATTCAAGCAGCACGATGCTTTTGTATGAACTGTTGGCTGGATGGTTATTTCTCACCGTCATACTTCCCTTTTATTCCTATGCTTACCCATCAGTAGCACTATTACCTGTTGGATGGGATTGGGGTTATATACCGGTTTTCGCATCTGTTTTTACAATTGGTCCGTTTCTAACCCAACTTCAAGCATTGCGCACGATATCAGCTTTTACAGTAAACCTAAGTTATAACCTTGAGCCTATTTATAGTATAGTGTTGGCAATGATTCTTTTTGATGAGGGACAAGAGCTGAATTTCTCATTTTGGATAGGTGTGTTCTTGATAATCCTTTCGGTCGTATTACAAACTATATTGTCAAGTAGGAAGATGTAATATTTTCCATCATCCCGATAAAATAAAAAGAGGGTGTGTCAAAAACACCCTCTTCGTTGTTAATAAAAGTCTATATGCAAATTATTTCAGCGTTACTTTGCAGTTCATCACAGGTAACCCCTTCTTCTTTGTAGTTTTAGTAACATTCTCTACAGGGAATGTGCGTGAAAGAATATCCCACTCGGCACTTGACTGGTCAAGATGAGAATGGAAAGAGGCACGTGTAACCGTTGTACCATAGTCGTCGGTCACAGCGAGTACGATGACATACCAACCGCGCTCATCCTCTGTAAACGTGCGTGAGAACATCAGCTTGTTGCCAAGTTCTTTTACTGCTGCAGTCACGTCTGTAGCCTCTGCTGAGTTCTCCATGCATGCAGCCCATGCGTCAGATGGCTTTTCGTATTTACCACTCTTCATGTATTCATTGAGAGCATCGTCCCAGCTGCTCTCTTTCATGAGCAGCATCTTTGCCTTCTTGATGCTTCCAGCCTTTGTCTTTATCTCATACTGAATCTTCAGATTCCCCTCGCCACTTTGGTAGTTCACGATGTCCACCTCCGGACAGTCGTTACCAGCTGCTGGTTTGATGTGCTGATTTAGTATCTGTGCCTTAACCCAGTTACCGTCGTTGTCAATGCCGAGCACATAGAACGAATAGTCATCCTCTTTCTCGATGTTCCACTTCTGCTCGTTATCCTCGCCAAGGGCGAGCCATTGGTTGCGGGTGAAATCAGAGCCTTGTGTGAACATCATGTAGTCGTAGCCATATACGTTAATAAACTCGTCAATAGACTTTGCTGTGCCGATAACCATATGCAATGTCTTGATGCCGTTTCCTGGTTGTACATCGAAGAAAGCCTTCCCGTCCTGGTCAATGCCCTTATATTCTACGGTGAGTTTTTCTTTGCTCTCTTCTGGGTCTGTGGTGTGTAATTTCACCCACGACATATCATCGTCGAGCGAAGGAGTATTGTCTGCAGATACAGTCACACCACATGTAACGAGATAATAATCCTGTCCGCTTGGGATGAACTGTGTCTGTCCGGCAACATTCTTCTCACCGTTTGTTAGCGTATATACTTGTGTGCCCTGTCCTGTGGTTCCATATCCAGCAAGGAGAAGCGTCTGAAAGATATTTTTCATAGCCTCCATATTATTCTCATCGAAATTGCCGCTTGTTTGTTTAGATAGCAGTTCTACGTATGATTTTTTGAGCAGCACGTGTTGGTACATTTTGTCTGCTTGCTTTGTTTCCACTTTATATGTCACGAAGTTCTTGCCTGTTTCAGTTTTGGAAATCTCCACATCTTTCTGTTCTGGCACACCCTCTGGCCTGCCGAAGGCTATATAGTCGCCCTCGTCAAGCTGCACCGTAGCAACAGTCTTGTCGCCAAGGTTGAGGTTAACTTTCTGCTGTGCGTCTGCTGTTGTGCAGAATGCTGCGGCAGCAGTTATAAATACGGATAATATATATTTCTTCATTTTCATTTCCTCTTTCCTTTATTTTGTTACTCTTGTTGCATTGCCTTCAAAGTGACCTTTCAGACTGCCACCGAATTTTGTTGAACTGAATATGGTGAAGTCTATGTTTGCCTTGTCGGCATTTACCGTAACACGTGCGTTGCCTCCTGCTGCGATAGCCCCGGCAGCATGACCAGTGTTAGCTTGGCAGTATGTTTCGCCGGCATATTTTATGGCAATTAGCGCATTGGTTTCAGATCCAGAGAATCCGTGCAACTGGTCGTCGTTGAGAAAGTCTTCAGGATAAGTAACCACGATGTCGGCATCAGTCATGCCCTCAACAGTAGTGATTCCCTCTTTCTGAGAGAGATAAACAGTATACATGAACATGTCTTCGTTGCTCTTGTCAACCTCTACCACACAAGATTTTAAATCAACAGGGTCGTTGTCTGCTACGGTGTAGTTGCTTGGAATAGTAAGGTCATATTCGTCGGGTGTGCCTCGGTAAACCACTTGTAGGTCAGTATCTCCATCCTTGCCTATGCCTTCTACGTCTACGATTACACTATATAAACCATCGCCGAGGTCGTTCACGCTTACATAGCCAGTGCCGTTGCCTGTATAGCCAGTGTAGAGGCTTACAGCCTGCGGATTGTTCACGTCTGTAGCATTATCGTAGAATGTAAGCTCGTATTCGCGTGATCCCTTAATGTCGATGTCTGTACCATCCATCTCCTTTGTCGGTACGAAGAGACGGATGTAGTAATATGTGTTCTCCAAATCGTTAGCTTTGTCAATGTTGCCTGGAGTGAGATAGAATGCAATACCATCTGCCACCTTTTCTGCAAATGCAGCACGAAGGTCCATTCTGTTGTCGTTTACAGTAAAGTAATACGGGTTCTGCTTTATCTCGGTGTATGCTCCCTTATAC
>CAKQCV010000029.1 GCA_934217675.1 uncultured Prevotella sp.
CAGGCATAAGTGGGATTGAAAATAGCAAAACAGACCGATGTGAAGAATGATTCATGTCGGTCTGTTTTGCTTTATGCCTTAATTTAGCAGACGAAAAATATAAATATGCTTGAAGTAGGACACAATGCCCCTTTTCCCATTGGGGATTGATAACGCCATACTTCCTTACTCTTTTGATCCACAAATGTACATAAAGTTATTACGGAAACTTATGGCTTTCCTTAGTCGTTTAATGCTATGAATTGTGCTGTTTTGTTGCTAACTTTTGTGGTATTTTAGAACTAACTTTTGTGGCATTTCATTTGTAGTTTTTGAGGTACTACATTTGATATTTGTTTTCTAAAATACTACCTTTTAATAAGGTAGGCTGCACTCTGAAATACCAAACTTCGTTTCGAGGAGGTTAAATATGTATAGATAACTACCGAAAGGTATAGATAGACAAATCCGCATAGCTTTGGTGAGTTATGCGGATTTTCTTTTCTAATATTTTTTTCAAAATCCCCAATAATATCTATCCAAAGCGGGAGAAACTGATTGTAACTTTAATGGGTAGTAATCGCCCATAAAGCGTATTTGTTCTTCGCTTAATTTATTAAAAATTTCATTTCCTTCGCAGGTCGTTGCTATATCTTTGAGTTTTCTGTATATTGAATCATTAACCTCATTATGGACACAAGCAGACATTTCCTTACTTATTGACCATGAGCAACAATTTAGTCCTCCATCCCATTTTGAAATAAAATCTCTCATTTGAATTTGATAGATTTTATTCCCGTATTGCGGAAACAATAATTTGAATTGTTCCAACGCTTCATTATCTGTTATAGAATCACCTATGCCAGGAACAAGTATGACATCACGCAGTTGAAGGGCATTTATAAATGATAATACATACTTAACAGTAGATAACATGCCATCATGCACCAACCTATTTCAGAGGAGTTGATAAAAGAAATAAAGTTCAGCAAAAGTATCATAGTTTCATAAATTAGAGAAAAAATTAGCTTTAACTGAATGATTATTAGTAATATAGCCGAATGATACTTTTATGTAAAGCAAAGTAAAAGTATCATTTGTATATATTGCTTAATTACAATGAGTTATGTCTTAAATGATACAATGATACTTTTTCTCTAAAAAAATATTTTTTAGTCATCTATTAACAGGAATAAGTTTTTCATAATTTATTTGGCCGGATAGAAACGATAATTTACCTTTGCCATATTAATAAATTCTGGTTCATCCGATATTTGGAGTGATGATTATTTTCCGGAAGAACCTAAATTCTATGGTCTAAAAGTACAAAAACTTTTAGACATAGCAAAGCCCTGGCTTGGGAAAGTCAGGGCTTTGTAATTTTTTATTTAAGAGGGTGTTTTGACGCACACTCATATTTTTACTTCAATGATTTTTTCACTTTACCGTCAGCAAATCTATCTATAACAATAGACTTATTGGCACCAGAAAAATGACGAGTTGATTTGCCATCAGTAGTGTAAGAGGCAACGATTTTACTTGAATCATTGTTTTGCGCAATACTTTCAATTCCTGTTGATCCATTATTGGTATCAATAATATATGTGCCATAGCAAAGACTTGTATCACTATAATCAACATATCCAAAACCTGCGATATAACGACCATCAGGAGTTATCATGCAAGGAACATTCAAGTCATAGCTATCCATTGTCGCTATATCCTTTATTCCAGAGAAGACATCAGCCATGTGCTTTGCCTCTGTTTCACCTGCCTTACATATCATTCCTATTCTACCATAAGATACCTGATTCTCAATATATCCCACAATAGTTCCGTCATTAGATATTGAATTAGCATAATACCAATTTTCAGCATCTGCCTCCGGACAACTAATATACTCCAGGCTGTCTGAATCAACATGATAGCGTGCAATCTTCATTCCGGCATCTTCATTATTCTTCTCATGCAGATTTACAGCAATCCATTTTCCATTAGAACTTATAGCAACGCCCTCAAAACTATCATATGGCTGATGACCGTTAAGTTCAAATGAAGAATCGTAATATTTTCTGCTTGCTGGAATCAGGGAATAAGTTGTATTGTCTCTGTTTTTAGCCCATATCATTAACGGATTAGTTTCATAATTGTCATGAGCGTAACCTACGAGAACAGAACCATCTGAATTTCCGCCTACTATATCAAATCCATCACACTCGTATCCAAGCCACTCATTAGTTGCCATTGGTAGATCTGTTTTCTTGCCATCCACAATTTGGAATGGAGTGCGTTCATACGCATCGCTGGTATAGGTAATACCGTATATATATCCATTTGTAGCTATATATCTTGCTATAGAATGCTCGTTTAGAAGTTTTTCATATTTTCCCGTAGAGAAATCGAACTTTGTTGCTGTTTCTTCAAGCGTTCCAACTCCTAATCCTTCATTTGTTACAGAATAAACAGTAGCCCTGTTTGAAGTTTCTTCATCAACACCAATATTTGGCGAAGCAAAATATTTTATCTCGCCTTTTTCCGCATCATAGATGAATGCTTGTCCACCGCGATCACTACCTGCAACATATTTACCGTTATCAGAAATCACCGTACCTTGAAGATATCCATTTTCTGTCCATGGAATATAAGTCAGTTTCTGAGCAGAAGCTGTTAAGCCAACCATTACGATGGCAGCTGACAATAAAATTTTTCTCATAAATACACTTATTAATTTATAATATAATACCTAAATACCTATTAAGATTATTCTCTTACTTTTTGCGTTTGCAAAGTTATACATATTATTATATATAGCAGCAACATAAAGTATAAAAATAACACATAAACACATTATAAAAGTTAAATATATTACATTCTTGATGTAAATAGTAACATTTCGTTCTACGTCATGCATAAATAACAAGGCTCGTCACACTTCCACTAAAGGAATATGCAACGAGTCTTTTTTATATTTTAATCATGGTATGTTACCTACATAAAAGCCATGAACTATTTTGTAAATGTTACAGTCGCAAATGGAGCCAAATAAAGACTTGCTTTATTAGACTTTAGATTTGTAACATTTCCACTACCTAAAGAAAAAGGCCTGATATTTCCGTCCGTATTTAATATATAATATGAACTAGTTGTAGGGAAATTATGAAAATTCAAAGATACCAACTTTCTATTGAATGCTGATAAATCAGCTTTAAGATAAGAAATCTCCTCAAGAGTAGGAATACGCCATCCACTGATTTCATCAACAGAAACACTTGGCAATGCCGCTTCTATAGCACTTTTAACACTTTCTTGGTCCGTTTCAATAAATTCGAGACCCGACACCTGTTTGGGCGAGATTAAAGTTATCGTTGTTGTGCTTGATGTTGACTCGGATTTCAAAACAAAGCATCCTTTATACAGTTCTCCTGCTTGTGGAAGCTTATCTGTATCTTCAGAATCTCCAGGTTTTCCCGGCTCTTCTTTATCTTCCGTTGCAAATTCTTTCTCATTGGCATCAAACGCCCATTCATCTTCACCACTCCATTCTACACCATTTATAATACATTTCAGGGTTGGCTCCTTTATTTTTATGTAATTGACCTTAACTGCAACCTTATAATTTGCCTCCAACGGCTTTTCGCTTTTATACGTAAAACTTTTTGTGCTTCCGTCAGATTGAGTAAAAGTAAATTTCAAAAGCGGATTTCCAATACTTGGCAGCATATAGAGATCTTGACTACTGCTCCAAGTCATAGAATTAGAAGTTTTAGAAAGATCTATAGTCACAGAACCATTATTACCGTTGTATTCTCCATTCAACTTCAGATTCTCATATACTGGGGATATTGAAACGGATATGTTAGAAACATCTGTTGGCACATCATTAACAGTAACACTTGACAACATCAAGACTTTGCGTCCCATTTCCAAGTTCAAGCTTTCATCTTGATCATTTATAAGATTTATACTGTTATTTGCAGCCAACAAATCTTTATGCAACTTGCCTTCTTTCAATGAAACCACAGACCCAACATTTGCATTTTCCATTGTTGGAAGATTATAAGTTTCAGCATCGGCACCAGCCAAAGAATAGACTTTATACAAGCCCTCTGTTAGCTTAAATTCTATATTTTCTTCCGACGTTCCAACTTGTTTATATGCTACACACTTATCTTTACTATTAAAAAGATAAATGTTTATAGGAGAAGAAAGCGTCTCATTTGAACCAGGAGTGGCTCGTGTACTCACTCTAAGCATAGTATTGCCTACAGCACTACCATCTATTTCTTCAAAACTTGCCACATCTTTTGAACACGAAGCACAAATGATAGCAGCGAAAAATAAAGTCTTAAATCCTAAGAAATTTATTTTCATAGTATTTATTTATAAAGGTTTAATATCGGAACTTGTTTTCAGTCCAATATATAAAAAAAAGATATGTTCCGACACTCTTCATCGAAACTTTTACAAAGGTAAGTTTTTTTTATTTAATATACAAATATTCTTACATTCTTCTTAAAAAAAGATTATATATGGACAATAAGGACGTAAAACAATACTGTAAACCACTCTTCACTACTAAAAATAACCAACATTGCAGAATTACCTCTCCCCAAACAACAATATTATTTGATCCACAATATTATATAAGTCCCGATTCTCAGTTTAATAATAATTCGTAAAAACAAAAAACTCATCAAAAAATTGATGAGTTAACGTGGGCGTTGACGGATTCGAACCGCCGACCCTCTGCTTGTAAGGCAGATGCTCTAAACCAGCTGAGCTAAACGCCCTTGCTCTTAGTTAGCGAGTGCAAAGGTAGTAGTTTTTTATGTATCCACCAAATTTTATTGAAACTTTTTTTATTAAAGTATGTATTTTATATATTTTTGGAAACATACAGTTAACTAATTATAGAATAATCTTATACTATTTAGACTATAAATAAAAATATGCACAAGTCCAAATAATGGAACTTGTGCATATTATATAAGATAATGCATGCCTTTTAATTCATAAGCCAAATATTCTGCTTATGCTTTTTAGCGTCAACAGAAGGAATTTCTCCACCAGGATGATAATACCCAAGAAGTTTTATATCCCAAATGAGAGTACTATAACCTGGAATACTGTTATAATCGGCAGTACCATAAGCCAAAGTATAAGGAATATACACTCGCCATCTGTCACCGATATGCATACGTTGCAAAGCTGTTGTGTATCCATCTACCAAACCTCCGACATACCATTTTTTTGCAGTTGCCGTTTGGAAATTATAATCATCAAAACCTCCATCATAACTTTTTTCTATAACATATCCATCAGGATAACTTGCAGAAGGCAACAATTTACCAAGATTATGTACAAGTACAGAATCTGTATACAAAGGACAACCACTACCTGTACCTACTTCCTCCTTATGTACGACAATATAATCATACGCCAAGAGATGAGCTACGGAATCATTAAGCGACCATGCCCTTATAGTATCCCATTTTCCATCTTTATTCTCTATCGCCACATTATATATGCTATCGAAATAAGCAACATTACGCTTTTTCCAATCATAATATTCCACAACATCATCATTGGTTTCGCTACACGCTGTTATCATTCCAATCAACATGCCACAAAAGGCGACAAACGCTAAAAAGAACTTTCTGTTCATCAAAAATATTTTAAATTATTACTGAAGTTTTTTCAATAAACTTGCAATGCTGACTTTGTCTTCAATGATACTGTTAAGCTGATCGATATTTACTCTCTCTTGTTCCATTGTATCACGGAAACGAAGTGTTACGCAATTATCCTTCAATGTGTCGTAATCAACAGTAACACAATATGGAGTACCTATTGCATCCTGACGGCGATAACGCTTTCCGATAGTATCCTTTTCATCATACTGGCAGTTGAAATGGAACTTCAAATTATTGATAATTTCACGAGCCTTCTCCGGTAGACCATCTTTCTTTACCAATGGCAGTACGGCAAGTTTTACAGGAGCCAATGCTGCAGGCAATTTCAATACTGTACGAGTTTCTCCGTTCTCCAACTTCTCCTCCTCGAAAGAATGACACATGATAGAGAGGAACATACGGTCTACACCGATACTCGTCTCTATATCATACGGAGTGTAGCTTTCATTTGTCTGTGGATCGAAGTATTTAATAGAACGACCTGAGAATTTCTCATGCTGTTTCAAATCATAGTCTGTACGACTATGAATACCTTCAACTTCCTTAAAGCCAAATGGCATTTTGAACTCAATGTCGGTAGCAGCATTTGCATAGAATGCAAGTTTCTCATGGTCATGGAAACGATAGTTGTCTGCACCGAAGCCAAGAGCTTGATGCCACTTCATACGGAACTGCTTCCATTTCTCGAACCATTCTTTCTCTGTGCCTGGTTTTACAAAGAACTGCATCTCCATCTGCTCAAACTCTCTCATACGGAAGATGAATTGGCGAGCAACTATCTCATTACGGAAAGCTTTACCAATCTGTGCTATTCCGAATGGAATTTTCATACGACCTGTCTTTTGAACGTTTAGGTAGTTCACAAAAATGCCTTGCGCAGTCTCTGGTCGCAAGTAGATTTTGCTTGCTGCATCTGATGTAGATCCCATTTCTGTAGAGAACATAAGGTTGAACTGACGAACATCTGTCCAGTTTTTTGTTCCACTAATAGGATCAACTATCTCCTCGTCAAGTATTATCTGTTTCAGTTCTTCAAGATTTGGACCTTGCATTGCCTCAGTGTAACGTTCGTGCAAAGCATCACGTTTTTTCTGATGTTCTATAACACGAGGGTTCGTTTCGCGGAATTTAGCCTCATCAAAAGAATCCCCAAAACGCTTGCGTGCCTTTGTAATTTCTTTATCTATTTTCTCCTCGTATTTTGCTATTTGGTCTTCAATGAGAACATCTGCGCGATAGCGTTTCTTGGAATCGCGATTATCAATAAGAGGATCATTGAAAGCATCAACGTGCCCGCTGGCTTTCCATATTGTAGGATGCATAAATATAGCGGAATCAATGCCCACGATATTATCATGAAGCAACACCATGCTTTTCCACCAATATTCCTTAATATTGTTTTTCAGTTCCACACCGTTCTGCCCATAATCATATACGGCAGCCAATCCATCGTAGATATCACTGCTTGGGAATACAAATCCGTATTCCTTACAATGAGACACGATTTTCTTGAAAACGTCTTCTTGTGCCATTTTTACTTATATTGTTTTGTTATAATTCTACGTTATTTTTGCAAAGTTACGTTTTTTCCGTTATTTAGCACTTCATATCATCGTTAAATGTTATGAAACACTTTCTATTTGTATGCCATTTTCCTGGCATATTCAATTATAGTGTCAATACCGTTTGCAACGTCTTCATCCAACAGCCCAACTTTAAAGTCTGGTTCAATTCCAAATTCCGTGCTATTTTTCTTATTGTCAAACATAGGACATGCACTAAATCTTACACTCCAACCATTCGGAAGTTCTGCACTGAAAGGCATCCCCGCTCCACCTCCGGTATTATCACCTATGATTTTTACATTATGACAGCATTTCATGTATTTAACGTATTCATTTGCTGCGCTATAAACAGAACGATTCGTCAACACATAAACATCCTTTTGCCAACGTATCCCCTTTGAGGGCTTAAGCCATTGTTCTTCCATCTTTGAAAAGTCTGCATGCCCTACTCCTGTTTTATGTTGCATATATCCTACCAACAATTTTTGGTTTGTGAAGCGTGCAGCAAATTTCTCAGCCATTGTAAGCAGTCCTCCCCCATTGTTACGCACATCAACGATAAGAGCATGACATGGTGCAAGATACATCATCACATCATCGAGGTTTCCGTCACCAATAGCATTTTCAAAGCTTTCATATCGTATATATCCAATGTTATCATCAAGCCGCCTGTATTTTAACCCACTTGCGATACGATAATCCGTGCCTAAATATTTTCTTTGTAACGTATCACTAAAATTCTTTGGATAGCCTTCATTCCAACTCCAATAACGTGATGCATTAAATGACGAGTACAGATTAACATGTCCATCCTTTAATTCTGCAAGCATATTTCCAAGAACTTCGAAAAGTTGCTGTTTGCTCATCGAAGCATCCACCTGCTTTGCATATTTTGCATGTACCTCATCCCAATCAAGTCCGTATTCCGCTTTTTTGTAGTCAAAGAAGCAATACCGTTGATCTATTATCTTCCAAAGAGCTTCAAAATTTCCATTCGGAGAATCGTCATATTCCTCTTCATCCACGCAGGAAGATAGAGATAAAACAGCAGACAATACCAATAAACCCGACAGAACGTTGTATGAACATAATCCCTTCAGAGTGTTATATAAATATAATAAGGTATCACCCAAAGTCTTTCTTGCTATCATAATCTTACAATTTTAAATCTGCGTGTCACTCCTACCACAAACATGTTTGAGTATGAATGATATTTCAAATTATTAACCTTTGTTTGTCGCCAATCCCCCAAGTAGCCAAATCTTAAAGTTGTTTTGCCTATATTAAAATCAACCGACAACATTTGTCTTAATGATGGCATTGAACACAAAGTCACAGGCACTACATTATGGTCGTAGTCTCCTTTAGAGAATATTTCATAATACGACTGCCCGTAATTTGGACTAAATATAATTCCACATAAAGGCATACTCACCTCATACCTCGCCATCATAGGCATACTGCCTACACTAAAGTAGTATGAAGCGATTGCCACTGGCGAGATGCAGAAATTCAACTTTGCCTGTACTGGATTATTACCATTTCTTGTATTATACAAAAAGCCTACAGTTGCATCAAGCATTCCACCAGCTTTAATATCAAGTTTATTTGATGCAAATTTCCAATTGTGTAAGAATCCATAACTGAAATTATACGTTCCACTTATCTCGTTGCCATTATCTGCCCTATTTTTACTACCCGATACAAAACCTTGATGAACAACAAGTCTTGACCACAATTTTCCTTCACGCTCTCTAACCGTATGTGACATATATCGAATCTCTGTCCCCGAATATTTCTCTGGAGAAATATAAGTATCAAGAATCCCAACACTTCCCACACCTATCATCCGCATATTGCTGATAATTTTATCTTGTGCGTAAAGTTCACATTTAAAGCCTGTTCCTAATATTGCGACGAGCGGAATCAAGACTCTAAACATTTTTTGCAAAGACATTATGTCGTTCATAAGTTATACTAATTTTTCTTACTATCCATGCATATTTACTTTTTATCATCAAAAAGATTCAACTGCCCTGTAATTTCATCAATTACCTGCTGTTGTGTCTTACCTGCATCTGGATCAAGATTTTCTTTTGGTTCTGAATCTGTTGGGTTATTCTGAACATCGGCTTGCTCTGTCTCTTCTGCAGAATCAACAGTATCTATATTTTTCTCGTCAACATCAGCTATAGGTTCAAGCTCCTCCAGCTTTGCAAGTTCAAACGTAGTCAAACGTTTTCCTCTTGCCTTATATCCCTTGACAAGTGCAAAATCATTGACATTCACCTCAAGAGATGCCCGGAATTCATCATGCCCTCCAAACGATAGCAACAACCTTGGATTCTTTGTATCTGTAAGAATAAGCAGCTCATTTTTAGGATTTTCACCTATATAGCTTTGTTTCTTCTTTGTCATCTCAAAGACAAACCTCTTTATATAAGGAATTCCGTTTTGGTCAGCATCCCTAACCACCGCACACCAAATCTTATGAGGTTCAAACTTCTCTATTCTAAGTATATTATCCTCATAGTGGTTATTAACATCAAAGTTTGTCATATAATATTCTCCGCTTTTCAAGACCACAAGGATACTTTCTCCTTCATTAAACTCACCAAGTAGCTTTCCATGATCATCATAATTCAAGCGGTTCACATCAGGATCAAACCATACTTTTCTACCACCGAGAGTACTATGCCCATGACTTTTCAGCGAAATACGATGAATACTATTCTTTGTAAGAATATTGCCCATTGCAGCTCTTCCTTTTACCAGAATTGTAGAAAAATCTTTTTCTATAAAGATATTCTTCAATTTCGGTGTAGGATCGAGTGTAACTTTTATGATTTCAGCCTCTCCATTAGGATTTGCTGTAAAATAATTAACTCTTGAGCCCGGTTTTCCTTGTGTCAAGTCATACTCTCTGTCGCGGGTCATGCTTGTCACATTGAATCTCTTTATATAATAATAGCCTTGCTTACCGTCACGATAAACCACGTTGTAGATTGTACGTTTGTCATTTTTCTTGAACACAGCTACATGGATAATGTTTTTACCCACAAAGACCTTGTCAGCAACCTTTATTACCTTATATTTTCCATCTTTGTAGAAAATAATAATATCATCAATATCAGAGCAATTGCATACAAATTCATCCTTTTTCAGACCTGTTCCGATAAATCCTTCTTGTCTGTTTATATAAAGTTTTTCGTTTGCCTCAACAACTTTAGTTGCCTCTATTGTATCGAAATTCTTTATTTCCGTGAGTCGAGGATGATTGGCTCCATACTTCTGCTTCAAGTATATGAACCAATTTGCTGTAACCTCAACCATATTACCAAGGTCACGGTTGATGCTATCAATTTCTGACTTCATCTTTGCCATCAGTTCATCAGCCTTATCCTTATTGAATTTCAGAATCCTCTGCATTTTTATCTCCATCAGTCTAAGGATATCATCTTTTGTCACCTCACGTATCATTTGCGGATAGAAAGGAGTGAGACGATTATCAATATGCTCACATGCTGCATCCATATTTGGAGCATTCTCAAACTCTTTGTCTTTATATATTCTTTCTTCAATAAAGATTTTCTCAAGCGATGCGAAATGCAGTTGTTCCAGCAACTCTCCTTTACGTATTTCTAATTCTTTTTGTATAAGCCCTTTGGTGCGTTCTACAGAGCAGCGAAGCACATCGCTGACTGTTAGGAACTGCGGTTTATCATCCTGTATAACACAACAGTTCGGCGAGATATTCAGTTCGCAATCAGAAAAAGCATAAAGAGCATCAAGAGTTTTATCCGACGACACTCCAGGAGCAAGATGTACCTGTATTTCCACTTCTGCAGCAGTATTGTCATCAACCTTACGTGCCTTTATTTTGCCTTTCTCTATAGCTTTTAAGATAGAGTCAATAAGTGTTGTTGTTGTCTTGCCGAATGGAATTTCGCGAATTACGAGAGTTTTACTATCAAGCTTTTCAATTTTCGCCCTGACCTTCAGCACTCCACCACGCTGTCCGTCATTATATTTGCTAATATCAATGCTTCCGCCTGTAGGAAAATCCGGATACAAATGAAACTCTTCGCCATGAAGATATTTCACGGCGGCATCACAGATGTCATTAAAGTTATGAGGAAGAATCTTTGAAGACAAGCCCACGGCAATACCTTCCGCTCCTTGTGCCAGTAAGAGTGGAAATTTTGCAGGGAGAGTAATAGGTTCTTTATTTCTTCCATCATAACTGAGTTGCCAATCTGTTGTTTTAGGATTAAAGACAACGTCAAGTGCAAACTTTGATAGTCTTGCCTCTATATATCGTGGTGCAGCAGCACGGTCGCCAGTAAGGATGTTTCCCCAATTTCCCTGACAATCAACAAGTAAATCTTTCTGCCCAAGTTGAACAAGAGCATCACCTATCGAAGCGTCACCATGTGGATGGAACTGCATTGTGTGTCCAACAATATTGGCAACTTTATTGTATCTGCCATCGTCCATTCGTTTCATCGAATGCAGAATTCTTCGTTGCACAGGCTTCAAACCATCTTCAATATGTGGTACAGCTCGTTCCAAGATAACGTATGAAGCGTAATCCAAAAACCAATTCTTGTACATTCCGCTTAAATGATGCACAGCAGACGCGTCGAAGCGGTTTGCTGGTGTATAATCAGAATGTTCTGTTGTTTCCACAACATCCTGCTGGTTTTCACTATTATCTTGCTGTCCGGCTGATTTGCTTTCTTCGTCTATTCCGTTGTCTTTTATCTCGTCACTCATATAAAAGAATTCTTCCTATATACCTTAATAAATGGAAATTTTCTTCAAAAGTACTGTTTTTTTTCGTATATAGCAAATTTCGATTGGCTAAAAGATTTTATAAGATGCTAACATTATTACAATTAGATGCAATAAACAAGGCTATCAATACAGACAATGGCTGCAACAGAATGTAATGACATTATTACCAACCATTATCTTCTTTCTTTGTTGATTATGCTTTTTGTTCGGCTTTTGTTTCTTCCAGTCCTTTTGCATATATGTCATTCATCACAAGTCCAGCAATGGTAAACCCAAAGATTGCCGTAACATGAGCAACGGTACCGTTAATTTGAGCTTTAGAGCTACACCACTCATGATTTACGAGATTAGGATCGCCAGGACCAATTTTTGCTTTCGGACACATACAATGCTCTGTTCCACAAGTTGAGTTATGACCTATGTTGGAAAGCAGTTCCTCACTGTACACACACTTGAACTTATGGGCAGGACGTATTTTCATCTTGCGGAACTTTCCCCTAAGGGCACGAGCTAATGGGCACCCCTTTACTTTCCAAAACTCATCCACATGGATTTTCGAAACATCCATCTTCAATGCTGCTCCCATTGAAGAGAAGAACACAGCTTTGGTTTTACAGGCTTCAAGAATAAGAAGAGCTTTGTCTTTCAAACTGTCTATAGCATCAATTATGTAGTCATAATCTTCGATATGAAAATCAGCGGCAGTAGTTTCATCGTAAATTTTTTGCTGTGCATCAATCTCAGCATTTGGATTTATTTCGAGCAGACGTTCTTTCAAAACCTCTACCTTCACCTTACCCACAGTCTTTGTAGTAGCCATGAGTTGCCGGTTTATATTTGTAATACACACACGGTCGGAGTCAACAATTGTGAGATGGCGTATACCTGAGCGCACCAAGCTCTCAGCACACCAACTTCCTACGCCTCCCACACCAAAGATAATAACCTTGGCATCAGCCGTTTTCTGCATTATGTGCTCCCCTACGAGCAGCTCCATTCTCTTGAATATTCCTTTTTCTATACCCATTGAATTTTCTTTTTTATATCGTTCGTATCGATGATTTCAGACAGAGGTTTCATCACGAAGTCACGTTCTGTCATCAGAGGATGAGGTACTTTCAAATCAGGTTCGTCAATGCACTCGTTACCATAAAGCAAAATGTCAATATCAATCAACCTGTCATGATATTCACCATTATGGGATTTCTCTCTTCTCCCCATGCTGCGCTCTATCTGCTGAGTTGCCGCAAGCAGTTCTCTTGGCGAAAGTTTTGTCTCAACACACACTGCAGCATTCAGAAAATCGTTATCCGACTTGAATCCCCACGGTTTTGTGCCATAAAGAGCTGATTGGCGAACTACTTTGCCAACCAGCTCTTCAATTTTTCTGATAGCCTCGGCAATATTCTCACGTTTATCACCAAGATTTGTTCCAAGTCCTAAATATACCTTCAAAACAGATGAAGAATTAGAATTGTAAAATTGAGTTAATCATTTACTATAAGCATTGCGTCACCATAGCAACCAAACTTATAATCATTCTCAACAGCCAACTTATATGCCTCCATAACAAGGTCGTAACCGCCAAATGCACACGTTGACATAAGCAATGGCGACATTGGCTGATAGAAGTTTGCAATCATAGAGTCAGAAAGTCCACACTCGTATGGTGGGAAGATAAACTTGTTTGTCCATCCTTCATATTCCTTCAGCATCTTATCTGTTCCCATGGCTGTTTCCGTAGCTTTCAATACGCTTGTACCAACTGCACATACATGATGTCCCTCGCGCTTTGTTTTGTTCACAAGCTCGCAAGCTTCAGCATTGACAAACATCTGTTCTGAATCCATCTTATGCTTTGTAAGATCCTCTACCTCTATACTGTGGAAGTTGCCAAGCGCACAATGCAATGTGATAAAAGCGAAGTTGATACCTTTAATTTCCATTCTCTTCATCAGCTCACGACTGAAGTGTAAACCTGACGCAGGAGCCGTTACTGCTCCTTCGTTCTTTGCGAATATACACTGAAAGCGGTCCATATCCTCCTCTGTTGCAGGACGCTTGTCCACAATATAATGTGGAAGAGGTGCCGAACCAAGGGCAAAAAGGTCATGTTTAAACTCATCGTGCGGAGCATCATACAAGAAACGCAATGTTCTACCACGACTCGTAGTGTTGTCTATTACTTCGGCAACCATAGAGCTACTCTCATCAAAGAACAGTTTATTTCCGATACGTATCTTTCGGGCTGGCTCTACAAGTACATCCCAAAGACGCATCTCCTCATTCAGTTCTCTGAGTAAAAACACTTCAATCTTAGCCTCGGTTTTTTCTTTTGTCCCGTATAGTCGAGCAGGAAACACCTTTGTATCGTTGAATATGAATGTGTCGTGCTCATCAAAATAATCAAGCACATTGCGGAAGTCCATATACATAGGATTGCCCTTCTCATCTTTCAGAGGCTTGCCGTCGGCATCCTTTCTGAACATGTCTATAGTGCCCGACTTTCTGTGGAGCACCATCAGCTTGCATTCATCACGATGATATGATGGTTCCAGAGCGATAAGCTCCTCTGGAAGTTTAAACTTAAACTGTGATAGTTTCATATTCTATTAAGCCTTTATGGATTTCTAATTTTTTTCGTTAATATCTTCTATATTTTGTTTGTCAAGCCATGCTGGGAAATCATCAAGTGTAATGCAGTTCTCAGCTTTTATATCGCCAACTCGTGTTCGGCGCAGTGCTGTGAGGAAAGCTCCACTCCCAAGAGCTTCACCAATATCACGTGCCAAAGCTCTGATATAAGTTCCTTTTCCACACACTACTCTAATATCAAGTTGCATTTTCTCTTTATCAAATGCCATCATCTCTATTTCATCCACTTGCAGTGTTTTTGCCTTTAGCGGAACGTCTTTTCCCTTGCGCATTAGTTTGTAGGCACGATCGCCATTAATTTTGCATGCAGAGTATGCCGGCGGTATTTGCTGTATCTCACCAACAAATTTTTTAAGCGTATTACGTATTAACTCTTCTGTAATATGCGCAGTGGGATAAGTAAAGTCAACGGTATGTTCTTTGTCAAAACTTGGTGTCGTAGCTCCTAAATGCAGTGTGGCAGTATACTCTTTTGTATGCCCCTGTAGTTGTTCTATATTTTTTGTAGCCTTGCCGGTACAAAGTATAAGTACTCCAGTGGCAAGAGGATCCAATGTGCCAGCATGCCCCATCTTCACTCTTTTCACACCAAGTTTCTTTGAAACCAAAAAACGGATATGCGCCAACGCTCCAAAACTCGACATGCGATACGGCTTGTCGATACAGATAATCTCTCCTTTGCTAAAATTCATCCTTTGGCTATCTTTATAAGAATGAGCAGATTATCGTTACAGCTCCAGCTATTGCGCAGTATATACCGAAGTATACAAGCTTGCCTTTCTTTACAATATTTATCATCCACTTGCAGGCAAAACATCCTGAAATGAATGCTGCAACAAAGCCAATAAGCAGTGGCATTGTGTCAATTCCTCCAAATGCTTCCTCTCCTTTCATTCCTTTCAGAACATCGAGCAGTGCCTCACCAAGTATTGGTGGTATCACCATAAGAAAAGAAAATTGTGCAAGCTTTTCTTTTTTGTTACCAAGAAGCAGTCCTGTTGCAATTGTACTGCCAGAACGAGACAATCCTGGCATAACAGCAACAGCCTGTGCGATACCTATAATGAAAGCATCTTTTATGCTTATTTTATCTTTCTGACGTGGCTTGGCATAGTATGAGAATGTGAGCAAAACGGCAGTAACAAGGAGCATAATGCCAACGATAAGCAATCCAGAGCCAAATACCTCCTCTACTTTATCTTTAAAAAACACGCCAACTATACCAACGGGTATCATGGAAACTACAATATTCAAAAAATATTTTGTTTCATCATTCATTTTGAACTTTAGTACTCCTTTTACTATCCAATCTATCTCTTTCCACAAAATTACAAGAGTGCTCAATACCGTAGCGATATGCACAACAATTGTAAAAGTAAGATTGTCTTCGCCATTCACACCAAATAATGCCGATCCTATAGCCAAATGACCGCTGCTGCTCACTGGCAAATATTCTGTAAGTCCCTGAATAAGCCCAAGAACCAATGCTTCAAACCAATTCACTGTTTACTATATGTTTTAATTATTACTATCTGTTTCCTCTGTTTCTATAACGTCGTTTTTCCCAGCCTCAACACTTTTAGGCTTTCTCATTATACCACAAATCATAGATACGAATCCAACGAAGCACACTATTGGTGCCACCTTGATACGCATCGTACTGAAAATCTCCGGGTCATACACGTGCTCATTTGAGCCACCGCCACTCATCAGGACAAACCCCACAACAACAACGAGCATACTAACCGCTATCATTATAAAATTTGTGCGGTCAAATGCCAAATTTCTTTTATCCATTTTTCTTTAATATTTTTAGTTCTTATATTTTGTATAAATCACCCGCCTTCATTCTCAAAAACTTATTCACAGATAGCCATGAACAAAAGAAAGTGATTAATATTCCGAACAGCAACACAGCACCACCCGTTATTGCCATTACTTGCCATGTGAGTACTACAAGTACATCCGGCTCATACACATACAGGGCATAGATACCTGTGGCAAGTACTCCATCGGCAAAGACTGCTGCAAGAAGTCCTAATCCTACAGCATTGCGAACAAACGGACCGCGGATAAATCCCCACGATGCTCCTACAAGTTTCATCGTATGTATAGTGAAACGACGAGCATACATTCCAAGACGCACTGTATTGTTAATCAACGAGAACGAAACGAACGTAAGCAATGCTGCGAGCACAAGCAGCACAAGGTTTATACGCTGCAGATTGTTGTTCACACTATCCATAAGATCTTGCGGATATGTTATGTCTGTCACCTTGCTATTGTTTTTAAGGTTCTTGGATATCCATTTTAAAGAATCGCTGTTAGCATACTGCGATTTAAGCTGAACTTCCATAGATCCAACAAATGGGTTAGTTCCTATAAATTCACTTGGATCTGTACCCATAGCCTCTGTTTGTTCCTTTAAAACTTGCTCTTTACTAATATAATTCACCTTATTTATATAGGGGAGCTTATAAAGTTCTCTTGTCAGTTCTTTTGCTTCTGGATTTGTCATATCCTCACTAAGCATCATTGTCACAGTGAGATTTTCCTTTACATATGCCGAAAGGTTCTGTGCTGAAAGCACAGAAAACACGACCATACCCAACAATATCAGCACCAAGGCTGTGCTTATACATAATGTAACAGACTGCAAGCGATGCCTACTGCCTACATTTCTTTTTCTCTTACTCATTTTAGAACTGGTTATAAAACACCTAATTTGGTGCAAAATAACAAAAAAAAAATCTATTAAGCGAGAGATTAACATGTATTAATACATGCAAGCAAGGAAATTGATATAGAGCTTGTTCGGCTTTAACATGATAATATAAAAAGGAAGAAAGCCAACAGTCAAGGTTTTATGTAATAAGCGGAAACAATATCAAAAGTATTACTTACGCCTAAGCTATAGAAAGAAGGGGACTTTCAACCCATAAGAATGTTGCTTACAGGATAAAAGAAGACGGTTTCCTATTGTAACATTTATCTCTATATAAATGAGAAAATCTCCACGGTAACAATCTCTTATATAAAGAGCAAAGTTACACATGAAGATTTTTATTAGTACCAAGAATTACTTCTTTCCATAGAACTCGAAAATAAGCTTGCGCAAATCTTCGTCAGACATGCCCTGTGTATACAGAGCCTTGCCATCGAGCAATGCAGGGTTGCCAGAGCTGTCTGTATCTACATAGATACCACCCTCAACAATCTGGAGGTCTTGCTGATCCTTTGCATATACTCCTAAGGTATTCAGCATAAAGGCAACTTTAACATCATGGGTCGCACCTCCATAAGTGAGTTTCATATTCAAAGATTCCGGCTGCATATAATAGTATATCACCGTTCCATTCATCTGATAAGGCACATATTTAATCTTTATATCACAAACCTCTTCTGCCACAGCATCCTTCAAATCATCATGATTTTCAATCTGGCTAAACAACAACTTTGCGGGGAAATCGTATATAACGAACGCACTCTCCGGATAACTGAATCTAACAGACATACCCTCGATAGAATCATTATAGTTCTTATTTCCTTTCAATTCCTCTTTATCAGAATTAAAGAAATAGACGTTTCCGTTATAGCCACCGCTCATTGTCATTACCGCTGTTTGTTTTTCAGCATCGCTAAGTTCACCTGAATCATCATCATCATTCAAGCATGACGTCATTGTCATCGGCACCAATATTCCGATAAGGAATAAAGGAAGAATACTTCTAAGTTTTTTCATTATGTTTTAGGTTTTATTTATTTGTTTCTATTAACGAAACAACATTTCACAAGAAACATTGCATCAATATATAAATATTTCACAAATTATAGACAACAGATTATGATTGACAAGACTAAACGAGATTGTCAATCATTATCTCCATCAACAAATAAGCCAAAGAATTTGCTTTTAGCAGTTATATACCATAAGCTCCATTACCGCTTAACAATATGCATATGACAGAACTTAAATGCCGGAATATCCCTTATGAATAAGATTCATAAACTCCTGACGAGTTTTTGCTTGCTCAAAGGCACCACAGAAATCGCTTGTCGTTGTTATTGAATTTTGCTTTTCAACGCCACGCATCTGCATACACATGTGTTTAGCCTCTACCACGACAATTACGCCTTGTGGATGCAAAGTTTCATTTATACAGTCTTTTATCTGCTGTGTCATACGCTCTTGCACTTGCAGACGATGACTGAAAATATCAACTACACGAGCAATCTTGCTAAGCCCTGTGATATAACCGTTGGGAATATAAGCCACATGCACCTTACCGTAAAAAGGCAGCATGTGATGTTCGCAAAGCGAAAAGAAATCAATATCTTTTACTATTACCATTTGGTTATATTCTTCCTTAAAAATGGCATCTGTCAGCACCTTGTGGGCATCTTGAGTATACCCTCTTGTGAGAATTTGCATTGCCTTTGCCACACGCATAGGAGTTTTTTGAAGACCTTCGCGCTCTGGGTCTTCGCCAAGAAGTTCGAGCACACTTTTATAATGAGAAGCCAAGTCATCAAGACCTGAACGAAATTCTGTTTCTGGATTCATTATTATTATAATTGAGTTATTTTCTATGGGAATATATCTATTTATCTGATTGGAAATAGAAATTTAATATGCAATATTTATTTTACCTTTCACGATGCAAGCTTGCTTGTATCCCATTGCCTTTATCCCTTTAAGCAATTGTGCAGCCTCACTGTATGAACGGAAATTTCCAACTCTGCAAATCCATCGCGGAGAATAGAAATGCACATATACTGGCAAATCTGGATATTTCATTTTTATAGCATCGCCTATTTTGTTTGCCTTTTCCTTATCGGCTCTTGAATTTCCTCCTGAATATGCTTGGATACGATAGCCTGTTACTTTGTAGCTATTGCGCATCATCTTCTTGCTGGTATCAACTACCGGAAGGTTTGGAGCAACATCCTTCTCTGTATTTTTTAAAGCATGTTGCTTTTCTGCAGAAGCCGTCTTATGCTCTGTAGCTATAGATTTATGCTCCGCAACAGTCTGTTGGCGTTCAGCAGTTACTTGTCTGTGCACATTTTCAGTAATATTATGCTGAGCTGTGACATGAGACTCCTCTTTTTTTATACCGTTAACAACATTTCTTTTATCGCTAACATTTTGCACCACAGGTTTGCTACTTTGCGGTGTTGCCTGTGTATTACTTGCCTTTAGTTTGGCGTTGTTCACCAAGTTATCTATATCGGCACTTTGCTCCACGGTTACCGTACCCTCGCCTTGTTTCGATTGCCTCAAGTCGTTAAGGAATGACTGTGCGTGGCTCTGCATTATAAAACTTGCCACAAATACTAATATAGCGATGAACTGTTTCATGTTTATAAAGTTATGTTAAAAAAAGACTTTCTCTGCAAAGCTGTATCTTCACAGAGAAAGTATAGACAGATAAATATTATCTTGCGTCAATGATACCCTTAAAGTCTGCAGCTTTCAAAGAAGCGCCACCAATAAGACCTCCATCAATATCAGGTTTAGCAAACAGTTCAGGAGCATTGCTTGCCTTGCAGCTTCCACCATAAAGGATAGTTGTATCATCTGCAACCTCCTTGCCATACTTGTCTGCTATCACGCTACGAATGTAAGCATGGATTTCCTCAGCCTGGTCTGCAGTAGCAGTCTTACCTGTACCGATAGCCCAAATTGGCTCATAAGCAACAATGATATTCTTAAACTCTTCTGCTGAAAGATTGAACACACTTCCTTCAAGTTCAGCCTTTACAACTTCGTTCTGCTTGTTTGCTTCACGCTCCTCAAGACTCTCACCTATGCAGAAAATTACTTTCAAGCCGTTTTTCAACGCAAGAAGCACCTTCTCCTTCAATATTTCCGGAGTCTCTGCATAATATCCTCTACGCTCAGAGTGTCCAAGGATAACATACTGTGCGCCTGTGCTCTTTACCATCTCTGCAGAAACCTCACCAGTGAAAGCACCCTTCTCCTTGTCTGCACAGTTTTCTGCACCAAGTCCGATAACATCCTGATTAAGGAACTGTGCAATACTTGCCAAATGAATGAATGGGGTGCAAATAACCACACCACAGTTTGGCTTTTCAGCAGTCAATGTGTCATTAAGCTCTTTAGCAAGAGCAATACCGTCTTGCAGGTTCATGTTCATTTTCCAGTTGCCTGCTACAATTTTCTTTCTCATTACTTTATGCTAATTAAAATGATTATTAGTTTTCTTTCTAAGCTTATCCAACGGTTCTGAATCCGATGAAGTTCTTGACTTTCCTCTTACCCATTTTGTCCAAGCCCACATTCTGTCTGTAAACGTAAGCAAGAACAAAGGCAAAAAGAACCACAATATTGTATAGGTAATTTTTTTGCCAACCGACGACGAAGAGGAATTGTATTCCGGCAGATTGTCAAGACTCTGCGAATCTTCATTGAGCTTTGGTAAGCTGTTGTGACTCCATTTCTGTAAAATTTTCCCATCCTTCAACAGCATCAGCCCTGGATTACTTCTTATCATCGTCTTCAAAGTAGTTTCGTCAGTGAAAAGGAACGGATATTCTGCCCCTGTCAGATTTTTCCACTTTTCTATTGTATTTTTATTGCTTGCAGTGAGAGCATAAAACGAATATTTATGTGCTTGGCAATAGTCATATATCTGATTTATATAGCCGAAATTAGTATCATCGGCATTCTCAAGATGCGGTGATATAAGCAAGAAAGTATATCCTTTATCGTCAAGTATACCAGATGTCATATCATCACCGGTTTCCATATTCTCCATACTGAAATCGTGTATTACAGGAACGTAACCTTCACTTGTCTGAACAGTCTTGCTGTCAACAAAAATCCATGTTGAGTCAGGATAGTTATCTATAGAGAACTCTTTAGTAACTCCATTCTTTTTTAAAATGAAAGTAGTTTCAAATGTGGGTTGTGCTGCCCCTGCTGGAATTTCCATTCCTTTTTTTATATCAGCACCGACATGATATGGACGGAAGTCAAATATAGGCAAATAAAACAGGCAATATGTACTTGTTGCAATACTATATATAATAGTATAATTTATTGCTATCCATTGATTTGTCTTGCCAATAAAACGCACCATGGCTGTCGGAAACCTAAACACCGCGAATGCCGCAGCAAGAAGGATTATGTTCTTTACCAGCGTCTGCGTATTAGTAAGTTTCAATGCGTCACCAAAACACCCACAATCTTTCACAGGATTGGCTATGGCTATCCATATTGTTATCAATGTCATAACCATCATAAAGCACAGTATCAACTTTGTTACGAGATGACGGCGTATGGCAAACAGCAAGAATATTCCGAGATTGAATTCCACAGCCGCAAGCAACACGGATGCAGAAATAGTGATATAGTCTGGAACTAAACTTTCCAGTCCAACAGCAACAAAATAATCATGAAGCTTATATTGTGTTCCTATAGGATCAACAGACTTTACATATCCGGAAAATATGAAAGTTACAGAAAGTATCAAGCGACAAATGTTTACTGCTATATTTTTCAGTAAATTCTTATTCATGCCAAAATCAATCTCAATAAGTTAGCTTTATAACACCAAACACAGAATAATTTATTATATCCATATAGTTGGCATCAATACCCTCCGACACAAGAGTCTTTCCGTGAAGGTTCTCTATTTCCTTTACCCTTTCTATCTTTGTAAGAATGAAATCAGTATAACTGCTCACCCTCATCATGCGCCACGCTTCGTTATAATCATGATTCTTACGCAACATCAGCTGAAGAGCAGCATCTGCATACTTGTCATATAATGACATTGCCTCATCATTATCAACATCTACTGTATCAGAAAATCCTTTCTCCAATTGTATCAGTCCAACAATTCCATAATTTATCAAAGCTATGAATTCTGATCTTGTATCATCCTCAACCAAAGCCTTGCCCTTCACTTCAATACTTCTAATTCGTCTTGCCTTTATCAAAAGCTGGTCCGTAAGAGACGATGGGCGCAAAATGCGCCATGAAGCATTGTAATCATGAAGTTTCTTTTCAAAAAGCGTTCTACATTCATGCATAACACTTTTAAATTGCTCTTCTGTATTTTGTTGTTCCTTAGCCATTTATTTTTTTCTTTTCATTTTTTATCCGAGGCAAAGTTACGTATTTATGTTGACAAATAGCAGTCTTACAGTTGTAAACATCTATTTTTACTTTGTTTTTAACGTATTGTATTATTATTTGCTGTTTTCTTCTGCTATTTTCTTATGAACAAGCCGCATTGTAGCACAAGCCGCATCGAACTTTGCTTGAAGAGAATCTCTTCTCAATCTTAAAGTTGTCAACGTAGACAGTTCATCAACTGTTGCCACACCTTCACTTTTATGCCGTTCTGAAACAGTCTCCAATTTTCTAACATCGTCATTTACCTTATCAAGTTCTGACATCAGATTCTGTATAAGCTTTTCTGTTTTCTTTTCATAAGCTTGCTGATAAAGGACCAGTGCGCTTTTCCTTTCTTCAATTGCTTTCGGACATGTTTTACGAAGAGAGTCGATAAGAGACAACGCTCTATCATAGTCTGTTTTGCCAATCGCAGCCTGTGCTTCTTGCAACAAAGTCTTTGCTTTGTTTTCATGCCCATCAGCACATGAAAGCACACAAGCCACAACGCTCATCGCTATTAAATATCTAAAATTCTTCATCTTACTTTCTTTAAAAGAGCCGAAACACTCGTTGATTCTGAGTTATAACACTGCAAAGGTACAAAAAGTTTTACCGACTTTTAATATAAACCAATTAAAAATTGTTTTATTCAAAAAATATCTATATTTTTGCAAACGGAAAAAATATAGGTTACAAGTTGGAAACACTTCAACTTATTTAATCTACATATTTTACTAACAGACTAAACATCAAACAA
Organism: uncultured Prevotella sp.; assembly: GCA_934217675.1. Lineage (GTDB taxonomy): Bacteria > Bacteroidota > Bacteroidia > Bacteroidales > Bacteroidaceae > Prevotella. Next base: position 23,596 of record CAKQCV010000029.1, read on the forward strand.
AAAAAACTTCAATGGACAAGATTGCTTTAATTACAGGTATCACCGGACAGGATGGCTCTTTCTTAGCAGAGTTCTTGCTAAACAAAGGATACGAAGTACATGGAACAATCCGCCGATCTTCGGTGGACTATCGTGAAAGAATTGCACATTTGGAAGGAAAGCCACATTTCCATCTGCACTATGCCGATATGGGAGACTCCATGAGTTTAATACAAGTTGTAGGAAAAGTTAAACCTACAGAGATTTACAACCTCGCAGCACAAAGTCACGTCCAAGTTAGTTTCGACTCACCTGAGTTTACAGCTGACGTTGATGCTACAGGAGTACTGCGTGTACTTGAAGCAGTACGCCAATGTGGACTTGCCGACACTTGCCGAATTTATCAAGCTTCAACATCTGAGCTCTATGGAAAAGTTGAAGAAGTTCCACAAAACGAAAACACACCATTTCACCCATACAGTCCTTATGCAGTAGCAAAACTATATGGCTATTGGATTGTAAAGGAATACCGCGAGGCTTACAACATGTTCTGCTGTTCAGGTATATTGTTCAATCATGAGAGTGAACGACGCGGAGAAACATTCGTTACAAGAAAAATAACGTTGGCTGCAGCACGCATTGCACAAGGCAAACAAGACAAACTATATCTCGGCAACCTGTCATCTCTAAGAGATTGGGGATATGCCAAAGACTATGTTGAATGTATGTGGATGATACTACAACACAACAAACCAGAGGACTTTGTCATAGCAACAGGTGTTCAGCACTCTGTACGTGAATTCTGTTATCTTGCTTTCAAGCACGTTGGCATAGAACTTGAATTCCAGGGTGAGGGCGAGAACGAAAAAGGTATAGACAAAGCAACCGGAAAAATTCTTGTTGAAGTTTCCAAAGACTTCTATCGCCCTACTGATGTTGTAAATCTATGGGGAGATCCAACAAAAGCAAAGGCTGAATTAGGATGGAATCCAGGCAAGACTTCATTCGAAGAGCTTGTAAAGATAATGGTTGATGCTGATATGGCAAAAGTTGCTGTAGAGCGCGCCAGCGAACAGGTAAAGACAAACCTCGTTGAATATCTTGAAAAAGGAATTGTGAAATAACATAAGAAAATGCTTGCAAAAGAAAGTAAGATTTTTGTGGCAGGACACCACGGACTTGTGGGTTCTGCCATTTGGAATAACCTCAAAGAAAGAGGCTATAACAATTTGGTTGGCAAAAGCCATAAAGAACTTGACTTGCTTGACCCTATAGCAGTAAAAAAATTCTTCGACGAAGAAAAGCCTGATGCCGTAGTTCTGGCAGCAGCCCATGTCGGAGGCATTATGGCAAATCTAAACTATAGAGCAGACTTCATCTATCAGAATCTGCAGATACAGCAGAATGTAATCGGTGAAAGCTTCAGACATAACGTAAAAAAATTACTCTTTCTCGGTAGCACTTGTATTTATCCAAGAATGGCGCAACAGCCTATGAAGGAAGAGGCATTGCTAACAAGCGAACTGGAATACACAAACGAGCCGTATGCCATTGCAAAAATTGCAGGACTTAAAATGTGTGAAAGTTTCGATATACAATATGGTTGCAATTATGTAGCAGTTATGCCAACAAACCTTTACGGACCAAATGACAATTTCCATCTTGAAAACAGCCATGTGCTACCAGCAATGATACGTAAAGTTTATCTTGCAAAATGCTTGAACGAGAATGATTGGGATGCTGTAAGAAAGGACATTGACCTACGCCCTGTTGAAGGTGTTAACGGAAAGAACACCGAAACTGAAATTCTTGACAAACTCGCAAAATTTGGAATTGCACCGGATTCTGTCACACTTTGGGGTACAGGAACTCCAATGAGAGAATTTTTGTGGAGCGAAGAAATGGCAGACGCAAGTGTTTACGTTTTGCTCAATGTTAATTTCAAGGACACTTATACACCTGGAGAGAAAGAAATCAGAAACTGCCACATCAATGTAGGAACCGGCAAAGAATTGTCTATTAAAGAAGTAGCAGAAAAGATTATAAAGGAAATTGGCTTCAAAGGTGAACTAAGATGGGACAGTACAAAACCAGACGGGACGCCTCGAAAACTAACAGATGTAACAAAATTACACGACCTCGGTTGGCATCATAAAGTAGAGATTGATGAAGGTATACATAGACTTTTTGAATGGTACAAGAAAGGTATATGTATTAATCACCAAACAGTATAATAAGCAATAAAGCAAAATTTGCGAACTAAATTATAAAAACAAAAAAATGAATTGGGTCCAGACAAACGAATATGGTTCTGGCATGAAAATTTACAACATGCACAGCAACATAATGGTAGTTATAGGCACATTAATATGCGACTTCATAATTGCCATGTTGACATATTGGGGATTTACATCACAGCTACTTCACATAGCATGGGATGAGACACAATTGCATACCACCGTATTGGTTGGTGTCGTTTATTGTGCATGTATAATAAATGGCGGAGTAATACTGTATTTACGCAATGTTAAACGATTTCAAATCATAACACTTGTAACAAGAAATGTTTTGCTTTTCGCAATCATCGTTATACCACTGCTTAGATTAGGCCATTTCCACACCATGGGATACTCAATGATGCCACTGTTCTTGCTAACACTCATTGTTGCCGTATCTATTTTCAGATTGGCGGTTTTGGCTTTGGTTCAAGCATATCGTAAGAAAAACACGCATACACATAAAGTTGTTTTTGTTGGAAGCAAGGAAAACAATATAATGCTCTATAAAGAGATGAAGGCTATATCCTCACTGGGTTACCGTGTATTGGGCTATTTCGACGATGAGCCTAACAAAAATTTCCCTACTGAGTGCCCTTATCTTGGGAACATACAGGATGTGACCAATTATCTAAGTAAAGAAAACTGTATACACGAGCTCTTTTGCTGTCTACCATCACGGCGAGCAGATGAAATCATGCAGATTATAAGATATTGTGACAAACATCTTATACATTTTTATAGCGTGCCTAATGTCACGAACTATCTGCGACATAGAGTTTTCTTCAATATGCTTGGATCTGTTCCATATCTAAGTTTATACCGTGATCCGCTATCAAGGCCAGAGAACAGACTGCTAAAGAGAATGTTTGACATAATCGTGTCAGGCTTATTCCTATGCACCCTGTTCCCCATCATATTCATAATTGTAGCTATAATTACAAAGATAACCATGCCTGGACCTATATTTTTCAAGCAGAAGCGTAATGGTCTAAATGGCGAAGAGTTTTATTGCTACAAATTCCGCAGTATGAAGGTTAATGCTGATGCAGATAAACTACAAGCGACAAAAGACGACCCTCGCAAAACAAAATGGGGAAACATCATGCGAAAGACAAACATTGATGAATTACCTCAATTTTGGAATGTCTTCATTGGCAACATGAGCCTTGTAGGTCCACGCCCACACATGCTTAAACACACTGAAGAATATTCTAAACTTATCGACAAATACATGTTACGCCATTTTGTAAAGCCAGGAATAACAGGTTGGAGCCAAGTAACGGGATTCCGAGGTGAAACAAAAGAATTATCGCAAATGGAAGGAAGAGTGAAAGGCGATATTTGGTATATGGAGCATTGGTCTTTAGGATTAGACCTATATATTATGTATCGTACTATAGCAAATGTCATTGAAGGTGACAAAGAAGCATATTAAAACTTCCCAAGCAATGATTCATCAGTGAGAAGACATGAAAGGTTACTTCACGCAAGACCCTTTATGATATAACAAACAAAATAAAAATGCGGATTGCAATATTCAACAAGAATAAAGTCAATCCGTATTTTTCATTTTAATTCTTTATTCTCTACTTTTTATTTTTCCATTAAATATTAGTACCTTTGCAGCCACTTATATTTAATCATAGTATATGAGATTACTTTCAGATGCCGATTTGGCAAAAATCCTTGATAAAGAAATTTTCCATAAAATATCAGAGTCCGCAGATGCTCTTGGATTAGAATGTTATGTAGTTGGCGGGTATGTTCGCGACTTGTTTCTCGAACGCCAGTCTAACGACATTGATGTTGTCGTTGTTGGTAGCGGTATAAAAGTAGCCGATTCTTTAAGACAATCTTTAGGAAAAAAAGCACACATTTCTGTATTCCGGAATTTTGGTACTGCTCAAGTAAAATATAAAGATACAGAAGTTGAGTTTGTTGGAGCACGCAAGGAAAGCTATACCCATGATTCAAGAAAACCTATAGTTGAAGACGGAACACTTGAAGACGACCAAAACCGCAGAGATTTTACAATAAATGCCCTTGCAGTATGCCTAAACAAAGAACGTTTCGGTGAACTTGTTGATCCATTTGATGGAGTCTACGACATGGAAGACGGTATCATTCGAACCCCCCTTGACCCAGATATAACTTTCTCAGATGACCCACTAAGAATGATGCGTTGCATCAGATTTGCAACACAGCTTAATTTTTATATCGAAGACGAAACTTTTGAAGCACTTGAAAGAAATGCAGAACGCATAAAAATAATCAGCGGAGAACGCATAGAGGAAGAGCTAAACAAAATAATGAAAACCCCAACCCCAAGCAAAGGTTTTGTAGACTTACAACGCTGTGGATTGCTCCCCATTATCATGCCAGAACTAAGTGCACTTGATATTGTTGAAACAAGAAACGGAAGAGCGCATAAAAACAACTTCTACCACACATTAGAAGTACTTGACAACGTTTGTAAAAAGAGTGACAATCTGTGGTTACGCTGGGCAGCACTTATGCACGATATAGGAAAAACGAAAAGCAAACGATGGGATCCTGCCATTGGTTGGACATTTCATAACCACAACTATCTCGGAGCTAAAATGGTACCAGAAATATTTAGAAGAATGAAGCTGCCGATGGATGCAAAAATGAAATATGTCCAAAAATTAGTAGACTTACACATGCGACCGATAGCCATTGCTGACGATGAAGTAACAGACAGTGCAGTAAGACGATTGATAAACGATGCAGGTGATGATATTGATGATTTAATGACACTTTGTGAAGCAGACATAACAAGCAAAAACCAAGTAAGGAAAAAGCAATTTCTTGAAAATTTCCGCATGGTAAGAGAGAAACTTGCAGACTTGAAAGAAAAAGACTATAAGCGCTTGCTACAGCCAGTCATTGACGGCAACGAAATAATGGAAATGTTTCACCTTAAGCCATCACGTGAAGTAGGGACACTAAAACAGACACTAAAAAGTGCTGTACTCGACAATAAAGTCGCCAACGAACGCGAACCACTTATGCAACTATTGATAAAAAAAGCAAAGACAATGGGACTTTGCTAAATTACTGATAATTAGTATAAGAAGCAGAATTGGCATTAGATTTTCCGAAATGCCAATTCTGCTTCATCTCTTATAGATACACAAGCAACAATTCCGATTGTTACAAAAAAATTATAAAATTAAAAACTCTTAAAATGTCCCAAACTTCCTACTCTGTAGCTATTGTTTCCATGATATTTGTTTTGTTCTTAAAATTTTAGTTAAAACAAGCGAATAATGACTTTTATCCTATTAATATATGGAGATTTATGACTAATTTTGCAGCATGAAAACTAAAAACAGCATTTTAGTTTTATGTCATTTGCAGACAATACACAAGAAATATAATCGGGCATTCACCATGCACCTGATTACGAAGAAAAAGCATACGACTACAATAAGCATATAAATTAGGTACAAAAGAATATTATTAATTATTAAAAATAGGTATGAAGAAAAAATGTAATTTTTTGATTCTGCTTTTCGCTGCTATTATGATTTCATCATGTGGCAGCAAGCAGAGCGGTAAACCAAATTTCGGTGATGACGAATATGCGGTTAGAACAATTAGTGGACAAAGTACAGAGCTACAGACCACATATCCTGCAACAATCAAGGGTGTACAAGACGTAGAGATTCGTCCAAAAGTTTCAGGATTTATAACAAAGCTCTGCGTTCAAGAAGGTCAAGCAGTAAAAAAAGGACAACTACTGTTTGTTATTGACAATGTAACATACGCAGCAGCAGTTCGTCAAGCCCGTGCAGCCGTAAATTCAGCAAAAGCACAGCTAAATACAGCCAAACTTACTTATAAGAACAACGAGAAACTTTTCAAGAACAATGTTATCGGTTCATACGAGTTGCAGTCAGCAAAAAATACTCTTGAAGCAGCATACGCAGCTGTAGCACAAGCTGAAGCAAATTACACATCAGCAAAACAGAATCTTGATTTCTGCTATGTAACCAGCCCTGCAGACGGAGTTATCGGTGATCTGCCATACCGTGTTGGTGCCCTTGTCAGTGCATCAAGCCAAGAGCCGTTGACTACAGTTTCAAATATAGGTTCAATGCAAGTATACTTCTCTATGACAGAGAAAGACCTATTAGACATGACAAAGGGTGTAGGTGGCATCCATGCAGCCATCAAGGACTATCCTGCCGTAAAACTACAATTGGCAGACGGTACATACTACAATCACGACGGACATGTTGCCACTGTAAGTGGTGTTATTGACCCTACTACAGGTTCTGTTTCAATGCGTGCAGACTTCCCTAACCCAGAGCATTTGCTCAAAAGTGGAGCATCAGGAAGCATCGTAATACCTCACATGGCATCTTCTGCAATTATAATTCCACAGGATGCAGTATCTCAGGTTCAGAACAAATACTTCGTATATGTTGTTGGTTCAGACAGCAAAGTTAAGTATACTCCAGTAACTGTAAATCCTAACAATGACGGTAAGAACTATATTATAGAATCAGGTCTGAAGATGGGCGACCGCATTGTTATCAATGGTATTTCAGCTCTTACAGACGGTCAGAAGATTACTCCTATAACAGAAGCTCAATATCAAGAGAAGTTAAGAAAAACAGAAGCTATGGGTGCAGACCAGAGCGATATAAGCAAGCTGAAAAAGGATTTCGGAAAATAACAATTAAGAGACAATGACCAGGAAGCAAAGCTATAAAGCGCAGCTATTCTGTTAAAAGGTCTTTTACAATATAAAAAAGGAAACAAATGAGATTAGATACATTTATCAAACGCCCGGTGCTCTCTACCGTAATCTCTATTTTGATAGTGATTCTCGGTGTCATCGGACTCATCTCACTGCCTATTGAGCAGTATCCAAATATGGCACCTCCTACAATCATGGTACGTGCCAACTATACAGGTGCGAACTCCCAGACAGTGCTAAATTCCGTACTTGCTCCATTGGAGGAACAAATCAACGGTGTGGAGGGAATGACATACATGACCTCTTCGGCAACCAACGACGGTGCTGCCTCTATTACAATTTTCTTTAAGCAAGGCATGGACCCTGACATGTGTCAGGTCAACGTACAGAACCGTGTATCCCAAGCTTCAGCTCTACTACCAGCAGAAGTTACCA
>CAKQCV010000030.1 GCA_934217675.1 uncultured Prevotella sp.
TGGTAGACACGAGGGACTTAAAATCCCTTGGCCAGTAATGGCTGTGCGGGTTCGAGTCCCGCTCGCGGCACTCCTTTTTAGGCTTAGAGTTTATCCCTATTTTAAAATAGCAAATTTAAAACCTTTATTTAATATGCAAAAAAAAGTTGTTTTATTCCTTTCAGCAGCAGCGTTGGTAGCGCTGTCATCATGCTCTAAATTGGGAGCACTCTCTGCTGACAATTTCAATGTTGTTCCTAATCCACTTGAGACAGAAGCAGGAAAAGTTCCAGCTACTATTAACGGTAAGTTCCCTGAGAAATATATGAAGAAAAAAGCTGTTGTTACAGTTACTCCAGAACTACGTTATGGTGATGGACAGACAGCAAAAGGACAAGCTGCTACTTTCCAAGGTGAGAAGGTTACAGGAAACAATCAAACTATCGAATACAAAGTTGGTGGTAACTATACAATGAAGACAAACTTCAACTATGTTCCGGAGATGCAGAAGAGTGATCTTTATCTGACATTCGACGCTTACGTAGGAAAGAAAAAAGTTGATGTGCCTGCAGTTAAAGTTGCTACTGGTGTGATTTCTACATCAGAATTATATAAGAAGACTCTTGCTGGTGATGGTGCTTGCATCGCTCCAGACGGATATCAGCGTATTAACGAGCAGAAGCAAGAGGCTCGTGTAAAATTCCTTATCAATCAAGCTAACTTGCGTAAGAGCGAGATGAAAAACAATTCTGTTAAGGAATTTGTTAATATGTTGAAGAAAATCAATCGCGATCAAGAAGGTCTAAATATCAAGAATGTCGAGGTCTTGGCTTATGCTTCTCCTGATGGTGGTTTCAGCTTCAATGATAAATTGGCTAATAAACGTCAGGATGTTTCTGAAAAGTATGTTAAGAATACTTTGAAGAGCACAAAAGTTAAGTCGGATGTAGCAGCTTCTTATACAGCACAGGATTGGGATGGTTTCAAGGAACTTGTTGCAGCATCTAATTTGCAGGATAAAGATGTAATATTGCGCGTTCTTTCTATGTATCAAGATCCACAGGAACGTGAAACTCAGATTCGCAACATGTCTGCAGGTTTCCGTGAGTTGGCTGACGGTATCTTACCAGAACTTCGTCGTTCTCGTCTTATCATCAACTATGAAACAATTGGACGTAGTGATGAGCAGATAAAGGATCAGTATAAAGAAGATGCAAGCAAATTGAGTGCTGATGAAATTTTGTATGCTGCTGCTCTTGAGAATAATGCTGACGCTAAGGAGGCTATCTATAAGAAGGCTGCAGAACTTTATCCAAATGACAACCGTGCTTACAACAATATTGCAGCTCTTGAGTTTGCAAAAGGAAACAATGATGCAGCTCAGAACTATTTGAATAAGGCTCTTAGCGTTAACAGCAATGCTGCAGAGGCAAATGCGAACAAGGGACTTATTGCATTGCTTAACGGCAATACAAGTGAGGCTCAAAATCTTATCGCTAAAGCTAATGGCGCAAATGATTTGAATAAAGCTCTTGGTGCTTTGAATATTGCTAACGGAAAATATGCAGATGCCGAGCAGGCTTTGAAGGGTGTAAATAGCAATACTGCTGCTCTTGCTCAAATCTTGAACAAGAACTATGCAGGTGCTTTGTCTACATTGAGTAATGTAAAGAATAAGAATGGTCTTACAGATTATCTGTATGCTATTGTAAATGCTCGTCAGGGTAACAATTCTGAGGCAGCTTCTTATTTGAGAAGTGCTTTGCAGAAAGATCCAAGTTTGGCAGCATATGCAGCAAATGACCTAGAGTTCTTGAATGTTAACAAATAAAATCTCTAAATCGTAACAAACTAAGAGAGGGCTGTCTTTATATTATGACATTGCCCTCTCTTATTTTTTAAAGTATAGCTCATGAAGCACGTCACTTTATTTTTTACACTCGCCTTGGTTTTGGTTTCATGTGGAACACGAAAGGGATATTTCTCTATCGAAGGACGTTTCTTGAATCTTAACCAAGGTGAGTTTTACGTATACAGCACTGATGGTACAATCAATGGAGTGGACACAATAAAAGTGAATGCCGGGAGATTTGCATTAGAAATTCCTTGCAGGCAAAAGGGTACTTTGATGTTGGTCTTCCCTAATTTTTCAGAGCAACCGATATTTGCTGAACCAGGAGAGAGTGTAGAAATAAAAGCTGATGCCTCGCATCTGAAACAGATGGAGGTTACAGGCACCGATGATAATGAGCTGATGACGGATTTTAGAAAAGGTACAGCTCAGTCGTCACCACCAGAGACGAAACAGAGAGCAGAGCATTTTATTGAAGATAATGTTTCTTCACCTGTTGCTGTATATTTGTTGCGCAAGTACTTTATGGTTCCAGGTAATGATAAAACTTTGAAAAAAGCAAAGAGCTTTATTCGACTTTTAAAGAATGCACAGCCTAAAAATGGTACTATAATAAGATTGGAAAAAGAGCTAAACGTTATGCTTTCTGCATCAGTTGGTAGCAAGTTACATGCATTTTCTGCTTATGATGTTAATGGGAAATTAGTTACAAATGCTTTGTTTGGCGGAAAAACTGCAATTATATGTACATGGGCATCATGGAGTTATGACAGTGAGAATATGGTACGCAAAATAAACAACTTAATGAAGCAATCAGATGGAAGGGTTGCTGCACTTGGCATAAATCTTGATGGAAGCGAGAAAGACTGTAAGAATGTGCAAGATCGTGACGGATTAGAATTTCCAACAATATGCGATGAGAAACTGTTTGATGGGCATCTGATAAATTCTTTTGGATTACATGCTGTTCCTGATAACATTATAATTTCTCCAGATGGAAAGATAATGGCAAAAAGCGTATCTATAGACGAATTGGAAAAATATTTAAGATAAGACAACGTTCTTTCTGTATCGTTTTTGATACATATAATCTATAATCATCATCATCCATGATAATAAAAACATTTAGTGCTGCAGTAAATGGTCTTGAGGTTACAACAGTAACTATTGAGATAAGTATGACAAGAGGTGTATTGTTTCATCTTTCAGGGCTTGCTGACACGGCTGTTAAGGAAAGTCGTGACAGAATTGTTGCAGCCTTACAAAATAACGGATACAAATTTCCTGTTGCTGATATTACGATAAATATGGCACCTGCTGATTTGCGTAAGGAAGGCAGTGGCTATGATTTGCCTCTTGCTATTGGTATTCTTGCTGCAATGGGCAAGGTGAATGGTGATGTGCTTGATAAATATATGCTTGTGGGTGAGCTTGGACTTGATGGGCGCTTACAACCTGTGCGTGGAGCTTTACCAATAGCAATTAGGGCAAGGAAGGAAGAGTTTAAGGGATTGATAGTTCCAAAGCAGAATATTCGCGAGGCTGCTGTTGTCAATAAACTTGATGTATATGGAATGGAAACTCTTTTTGATGTCGTGTCTTTCCTTAATGGAACAGCTGAATATGAACCAACGCGAATTGATACGAGAAAGGAATTTTACGAGCAACAAACTAATTTTGAACTGGACTTTGCTGATGTGCGTGGTCAAGAAAATGTGAAACGTGCAATGGAAGTTGCTGCTGCCGGTGGGCATAACCTTATAATGATAGGACCTCCAGGCAGTGGAAAGTCAATGATGGCAAAAAGATTGCCATCAATATTACCGCCATTATCACTTTCGGAGAGTCTTGAAACTACACAGATTCATTCTGTTGCAGGAAAGCTTGGTAAAGGAATGTCGCTGATTTCACAACGGCCTTTTCGCTCTCCACACCATACTATATCACAAGTCGCACTTGTTGGTGGAGGGATGAGTCCACAGCCAGGAGAAATTTCGCTTGCACATAACGGAGTACTTTTTGCAGATGAGTTACCTGAATTTAATAAAGCAACTCTTGAAGTGCTCAGACAGCCACTTGAAGATCGTAAGATTACCATTGCAAGAGCAAAATACACAATAGAATATCCTTGTTCATTCATGTTTGTTGCCAGTATGAATCCTTGTCCTTGTGGATATTTCAATGATCCAACACACAACTGTGTGTGTACTCCAGGACAAATACAGAGATATATGAACAAAATAAGTGGACCACTTCTTGATCGTATAGATATACAGTGCGAGATAACACCAGTGCCGTTCAAGGACATTTCTAAGGCGCAGCCAGGAGAACCGAGTTCTATAATACGTGAACGAGTTATAAAGGCTCGCTGTATCCAGGAAGACCGTTTCAAGAACATTCATGGAATCTATTGCAATGCGCAAATGACAGAACGCATGATACATCAGTTTGCCGAACCCGATGAGGCGGGTATAAATCTGCTTCGTATAGCCATGGAGAGGCTAAATCTTTCGGCACGTGCCTACAACCGCATCTTGAAAGTGGCACGCACCATCGCTGACCTTGAAGGAAGCGAAAGTGTTCTTTCAAACCATCTTGCAGAAGCTATCAGCTATCGTAATCTCGACAGAAGCGATTGGGCTGAGAGAGGAATATGACAAAACAGAGTAAATTTAAGCGAATATTGTCAGTCGTGTCATATAGACTATTTTTTGCAGTAAATAGATTGTTGGGATAAAATAAATAGATAGGAATGGAAAAAGAAAACAAATATGTATTACAATATCCTTCCTTGATGAAAGGAAAGAAAATAATGTATGTTCATGGATTCATGTCGTCGGCACAGTCGGGAACTGTGGCACGCATTAGGGAACTGCTGCCTTCAGCTGATGTCATTGCCTACGACCTGCCTCTCCATCCAGAAGAGGCAATGAATTTACTAAAAGAAAAATGCGAGGAAGAACAACCGGATTTGATAATTGGAACTTCTATGGGCGGTATGTATACAGAGATGCTCTATGGTTATGACCGTATACTTGTTAATCCGGCTTTCCTGATGGGAGATACAATGACGAAACATGGAATGTTGGGTAAACAGACATTTCAAAATCCACGTGAGGATGGAGTACAAGATTTTATTGTTACTAAAAGTCTTGTTGAAGAATATAAGAAAATAACTCACCAATGTTTTTCATCAGTGACAGAAGAAGAGCAAAATCATGTTTATGGCTTGTTTGGTGATGAAGATAAGTTTGTTGCAACAGAAACATTAGGTGTTTTTGCAGAACATTATCGTCAGGTAATAAGTTTTCACGGTGAACACCGATTGATTGATAAGTCGCTTATTCATTCTGTTATTCCTGTTATACGTTGGATTGACGACAAACAAGAGGGTAGGGAGCGTCCTATTGTTTATATAAGTATAGATGCCTTGCGTGATGACCATGGCAATCAGAAGGCAAGTGCAATGAAAGGCCTTCGTTTATTGCTTGAAAATTATTCCATATATATTGTTGCACCGTCTCCGACTAATAATCCTGAATATATTACAGAAGTTCAGCGGTGGGCACAAGATGTGGTTAATGTTCCAGCATGGCAACGTGTCATTTTTACGAATCAAGAAAATCTTCTCTACGGTGATTATCTCATAGCTATAGAAAAGGAATGTGAGCAATCCAACTTTATGGGTACAACTATACCCCTTGGTTCTGATACTTTCAAAACATGGGAAGAGATAATAGAATTTTTTGAACGATTGGGTGGACAATAATGTGTGTAATATGATTGTCCTATAATTAAAGAGGGTATGTAAAATAATAAACATACCCTCTTTGATTTTATTTAGCGTATTATTGTAATTTTTTTGTTGTTTATAATATATGAACCTGCATCTAAGTGTGGAATCTTTTTAAGTTTATAGCCTATTAGTTTGCCATCAATAGTATATATAGTATAGTTATCACTCTTTATTTCAGCGATATCATTTATAGATGATGTCTCTTCTAAATAAACTATTTCGGATGCATTTGATTCACCACGATTATAAACTACAGAAACTTGATACCCTTGTTTACCAGATTCTATATTTTTATCTATGAAAGCAGTAGATTTTATTGTTTCATTATTAATCTTCTTTCCATTACGGAATAAATTAAAGCCATCAATAGAAAGTGCATATAGTACAGGTACATAACTTATGTCATCTAACATAATCGCATTCTTAAGCTTTGCATTGTAGTGAATGGCAAAGTATTTTGCATCTTCAGGTAATATAATATTTACCTTTTCCCAATCTGCAGGAGCTTCATTTTCAGACAGCACTTTGAATGCGGAAACGTCTTGGGTTGTTGTAGAATACATTATTTGATAAGTTTCCCCACTAACATTTTTGTTGATTCTTTTTATGAAGAATGATAAGTCTGTGCCTCCTTTTATTTCCGGAGATATAAGATAGTCGTCGTTTACAGGATTTGCTCCGTCAATGCTGACATTGGCATACCATGCAATAAGACACTTATTTCCACTATAAGGCATGAGATCAGGGTATGTTTCTGCATTAACACCTTTTAATTCGCTTGGACACCAAACTTGAAAAGCTTTGTTGCTATTTTGATTGTCAAAGTCTGGGAGAGTATTTATCTTTCCGCTGCCAAGTTTATCACCGTCATATGAAATCCATTCTCCGAAACCTTCTATGGCAAATGATGGATATTCTTCCATATCGTCAACAGTGGCGATGTCTGTATTAGGCAAAGCTGGAGCTGTCCATGTGATGTTAGCATCTTGACCTACTTTTTTTACGTTAAGATTCTCTGCACATGGGTAAGTAGATGTCTTTACTGTTGTAACGATATTTTCAGATGTATTGTTACTAATATCTTCATCGTCATTATAGTCAATATATGCTTGGAAGAAAGATTCATTGCCAGCCTTTGTCGCATATATTTTAGCTGGTATGGTAATGTTTTTTGTTTCTCCAGGATTTATTTCATCACCTTCAGAACTTACAACCTCCTTACCGTCTTGTTTAAGTACAATTTTGTACTTATTCGCTTTTTTGAGTCCTCTGTTCGTATATGTGATATCAAATAGGCAGTTGTCATTAATATTTGCCTCTGTTGGTCCATTGAATGATGCTATTGCAAGGTCATTGGCTTTTTGTTCGTCAAAATTAATGTTGTCAACATAGTAGTACATCCATGAGTTGTCTGTATAGCCTCTCAATGCAACTTGTATATATTTACAATCCTTGTATTTTTCAAGAGATACACGGTGTTCAATCCAACCATACTTTTCATTCGCAGCAGTGAATGTATCAATAGGTTCATCAAAGTTACCACCATCTGGAGCAACTTCTATCATAAGTTTGGTTTGCTTATTATCAGCAGCGATAGAATTTTCCTCCCAATGGAACATATAGAAACTGAATGTGGGAGATTTTGTTCCATCCATAGATATTACAGGAGTGATAAGTCTACTATCAACATAATAATCTCCCCAATTATTGGCAAATTTCAAGAATCCTTCATCATTATCTTGTGGCCATCCTCCGCCACTCTTATCAGAACGCATTGTTTGCCAGCCTAATTCTCCATATAATGATTTATATGACCAAGGGTTTAGTTGCAGATACCCATTTTCAAAAGATTCATTTACTGGGAAATTGTAAGGCTTTCCTACACTCACAAATTGGGTATTTGCTTCACTTTGTCCTGCTGCATTATTTGCTGTTACAGCATAGTAATAAATCTCTTGCCCATCTTTAACGAGATCTTCTATAGTATTGTCTATATAATGAAGTTCTTTTACGTCTTTAGCAATAGCATCAAAGTTCTTTCCGCCTAAACTCCTCCAAATTGTATAGCTTATTTTATTAATGTCAAAGAAACCATTATTTATTCCTTTCTCAGGTGCATCCCATGTAATACTTACATGCATATTGTTGTCAGTTGTTTTTACCTCCATGTTTTTGACAGGTTCAGATATATCGTAACCAGCCCACACACTTCTTGTTACTTCAATACCCATTTTTCCATTATATGATGCTACTATTTTATAATTGTTGATACCATTCTTTGCGTTATCGTCTGTGAATAATATATATTGTCCAGCTGTAGCATTATATGTCTTGATAAGATTATTTTCGCGGTATATGTTAACATTAATATTTTCACTTATTGCTTCACCATTTAATAATTTTTCAGGAGCCTTAAATTGCAATGTAACTGAATTCCTCCCATTTGTATCAGGAGTTATTTTGAATTCTTTTATGGAGTCAGGTATATTAGATTCTGTTCCTTGTTCTATATTTATATCAAACAAATTGAAATACCAGCAGTCTTTATTACTGTAATTATAGAAGCCCAAATAGTAATCAGCATCTTCTGTTGTTGTGAATGTAGCAGTGTGTTCTGTTTCCCATGACTCGTTGATATTATTTAAGTCAAGTATCATTTTTTGGTCAGAAGGAGATGGCGATTTTCCGAGTGTTACTTTTAAATTAGACTCTGAACCCATGTTTATGTTGAAGCGTAGGTTGTATAGATGCTTGCCGTCAAGATGTATTGCAGGTGTGAAAAGCCATTCATTGCCAGGGTTTTCACCATCTGAACAATACTGTATAAGTTTCTCGTCTTCTTTCCAATACCATTTGTTGTATATGTCATGGCCATCATTGTCTACATCAACGAATGTAAACAGTTGTTTACAAGTTTCACCATCACTAAAGTCTTCAGAATAAGGTAATTCATATGAACCAACGGACAGTACACTATTTGATGTTGCACTTCCTCCTTCAATATTGTTACTAAGTGTAGTTATTGTATAACTATATTTAGCTGTTGCACTTGGTAATTTCTCAGAGAAACTGTCTCCCCTATAATTTTTTGCAACAATTGTTTTGTCCTTGCCGCTATTTCTGACCACATTGTATGTTATTTCATCAGGATTGACATATCCGTCATTTATGCCCTGTGAAGGAGCTACCCATGTAAGTTTTGCTGTATAGTCTTTAACTTCAAGTTTAATGTTGGAAGGTGCTGTGGCTATATCCTTTCCGATGTATACAGTTGTCGTGGTTTTGTTACTTTGTCCTGCATCGTTCGAGGCTTTGGCAAATAGAGAGTAAAGGGTATTTGAATCGAAAGTTACATTATCTTTCTTTACAACACTTCCTGGAGTTACAGATTGTTCGTGGATTATTTCATCGCCAGAGTATATCGTTACTTTAATGTTGCCAGTAAGTTCTTTTCCATCAGCAGTTTTTGTTGGTGCTACGCATGATACTGTTCCTGTTGTTCCACCTTGTATGTTTGGAGAAAAGACCAAATCTGATATAGGTGCAGGAGCATTGTCTGCTATAGTATCTTTGTTTACGTAAAGACCGACAAACTCTTGGTGTTCTGGCATGTTGCATATTTTGTATGCTGTAGCTGTTGTTGTATTTACTTGATATAGTGCAGAACTATCATCACTCATGAATGCCCAGTATAGTAGTCCTGTATTAGGATCAAAAGTCATAGATTGTGAGTAATGTGGTTTAAGCTTTGTGTTACCTATGAGAGTGGCAGTTCCATCAACTTTGCTGATTTTATAAAGGAAACCATCATCGGATATTCCATAAAGGACACCATTTGGTGAAGCTGCAAGAGTTAGATAGGAGCGTTCAAGACTTGCTACTTTTTCAAAACTTCCATCATTTTCGTTAAATGTTTAAAATAAAAGGGCCACCAAAGTCTTCGCTTGTTACTGCATATATTTTACCTGTTTGTTCGTCATATGTTATGGCTGATGAGTTAGGTACATTCTGCCATTCTGTGCTTGGTTCATATACTTTTTCAATTTCCCATGTTTCAGGGTTGTATACAGTACATGCCACGTACATAACCCATCCCCATGACTCCTCCATATAGAATGTATAATATTTGCCATTTGCATATACTGCGGAGTTTGATTTGAAATCAGATCCAGTCTTTAATGGCGATATAGTAGTACTTGGAGTTGCATAGAAATTATATATACCATAACTACTATTATCTCCAGCCATGTTTTCTGATGATACTAGACAGCCATATATCGTACTGTTATCTCCTACAGATTTGATAAAAAGAGGATTGTTACTTGTTTTTAACGGGAGTTGGAATTTCTTTTCACCCCAAAAATTAGAGGTATGAGATTTTCTTACTGTTGTGATTTGCTTGCTTTGTGTTATGTTGTCATATGGTTTGGGACATTTAATTCTATTTTGTCCAAATAGAGTTGAAGACAACAAAAGCAATGCCGAAATGATTTTTGCTTTCATACATTTTGTTTTTATAGGTTGTGTAATTGTAGCAAAAATAATAATAATATATGTATAGTCCAAACAAAATGTATATTTATATGTTTAATAATAGAAAATTTGTTCCTGTAGCCAATAAAATTTGGAGATAATAATATTTTTATCTAAATTTGGTGCATTCATGTATGAAACTAGTAAGCAGTAAGTTGTGTGTGACATAAGAGATATTGTTCTCTCTATTGCAATAAAAGTAAAAGTTGTGTTAATCAATATTCAATATCTTGATAAATACTTGCTGTATATAAAAAAGTCACTTTATAGCTTAAAGCTTTTATAGAGTATTTAAGTATGAAGTGACTTTATAGTTATATGTTCTAATTTCCTTATTCTACAACGTATTTCTTGCCATTAACAATATAAATACCTTTTGCTAATCCAGCAACAGGATTCATTTCTTTTGACTTTTCTTTTATCAGAATTCCATAAAGTGTATACACTTTTCCTTCGTCATCCTTTTCAGCTGAAGCTTTTATTGTATTGATACCATTGGTAGATTTGAATTTCAGTGTAGGCATTCCGTCTTTGCCTAATTCCCATGAGCATGCTCCTTCAATACTACTTGCATTTTTATTTAGTTCATCTACGGCCTTTGCTGCATCATTAACTGCAAAAGCTTTGCAGTTGTTTATGATTCCATATTTACAATTATTTATGTCATTGTAGGCTTCAGCCTTAACATCTTTATGGCGTACAGTGCAAGTGTCGGTCCAGAAACAATTCTCTGCTTTACTTGGGTTCTCGCAAAAAGTAATTGTTTTTGACTCATCCTCAGAATCAGGTTTTGTAGTAGTTTCTTCGCTTTGTCCAATTTCTGGGCATACGGCACCCCAATATTTGAATTTACCCATATTGCTGTAAACACCACCTATCCATCCTGTGAAATAGCTGTTAGCGGCATATCCAGATTTCATGATTCGTCCACATAAGCCACCTGCTTGGTTCTTTGCCCAAACCCAGGCATTGCTAAAGCAATTTAGCATTTTACTGGCAGAAAGTGCTCCTACGATTCCTGCATGATATGACCCACCGCAATATATAATACCGCTTGATTGACAGTTTATGATTAGAGAGTTGGCATCTGCAGAACCAACAACAAGTCCAACGTTTGCATTGGCATTAATGTATGCCTCTTTAACAACAAGATTCTTGATTGTAGCACCTTCGATAAAGTTGAATACGCCTGAGCCAGAATTTTTGCTGTTATTGTGATACATACCTATAATAGCGTGCCCATCGCCGTCATATGTTCCGGCAAAGCGCTGGAAGTCAACATCTCCAGCTTTGTAACCGATGCCATTGAAGGTGCGTAGTGTAGAATTGTCGATAATGCTTGCATCACCGCTTGCCCCACTAACCTTGCTCATAAGTCCCTCATTGAAAACAAGGTCTGCAGTTTGCTTGAAATACTTACCTTTGGTATAATCTCCATCCCAATTCTCATCAATTTGACCGATGTTCTCAATTTCTACAGCAAGTTTCATAAATTGCTCAGGAGTAGAAATCAGGTAAGGATCATCCTTTGTACCAGTACCTCCGGCATAATTGTCAGCAGCATAATGTTCCCACTGTTTGTCGGTGTAGTTAGTTGCGGCATTAGTAGTATTTGCACTCTGTGCCCAAACATTCATAACTGATGATGCGAACAAAGCCGTTACCATCAAAGTCGTAATTTTTTTCATTGTTTATAAATTTTAATGATTATGTTATATAAATACAGATAGGTTATTTCAGTGTTATTTTCTTGGCATTTCGATATCCAGCCTTGTTGCTTGCCCATACTATAAATATGCCTTTACCTAATTCTTTTATATTGAGCGAAGCATTATATGAATTTATCGGAATGTTCATTCTGCAATATCCATTAGCATCAAATATGTGGATATCACTTATTTCATTTTCTGCAGAAATATTCATTTTATCTCCTTCCATACAAATATTAAAGTCTACGGCATGTTCAATACGCATCACACTTGTAGTGTTAAACTCTCCTTTTATTTCTTCTCCCATCAGTGAGCATAAATATTTTTCAAGAGCAGTATACCCTTCAGCATTAATAAGATTACCGTCATTAGCATTATTAGGGTCAAAGCCATTCTTTTTTTCCCATTCATCGGGCATTCCGTCACCGTCGGTATCCCAATTGTCTGGTCGTTTTTCTGATGGCTTAGTCGTAGAGCAATAATATGTTCCGTCTTCCGCTTTCACCATTTCTGCATCCATAGGGTTGTCAATTATTCCGTATGTTCCCCCATCATTCCAAGAACCCCCATACGTGGCAGTGCCATTTTCTGTTTCTTTAATTATTCGTTGTTCAATACCATCTCTTACAATACATCCAGCCTTGTTTAGAGTTTCGTTATATCCCTCTTCTGCATTTTTCATTGTATTGAGTATAGTATATGAGTTTATGTAGAAAGTCCAATCCGAAGTATAAAACTTTGTTGGAATGAGAATATCGTCAACAAGATGTCCCTAAGAATCTGTTGATATACCAAGTTTGTTATTTCCTGTTATATCATTTCTCTTGTTTAGTATATTCCCGGCAATATGAAAATATGAAGAACTGCTTCCTCCACCTTGAGTAAACAACATGAGCTTATTGTCTGCAACCCCTTTCTGCGTAGCTGGACCACATTTCCAATAGTTATTAACGATATTTGCAAGATACGAGTTGTAGCGTCGGGATGTGCTTTTGTTGTCCCCACCATATATAGAATTATATCTTCCCCAATTATATATTATGTTATTCACAAATTCATAATATGTGCAGTAGTCATAGTTTACACTTGCAGAAAAACGAGGAGAGCGAGAATTGAAATGAGCAAGGAGATTGTTTGTAAATGTACTTGCACCCCCTCCCCAACAAACACCATATCCGCGTGAGCCTTTTTTATGTCCAGCATCATATAGTCCTTCGTGAAAAATACAGTATTGATACGTTTGGAAGAAAGAGTTGCTGTTTGTGCATATCTCCTCACCAGACCATCCGAAAGAGCAATGGTCTATAATGATATTGTTTGTATTTTCGGTTCCGAGGGTTTGGTCTGGATTTTCGATATCAAGTAGTTTTCCGTCCCATCCATGACTACCAGTTCGTACACGGATATTACGTACAATAATATTGTCTGTCCAGTTCATAAACAATTCTCGTGGGTATAGTGTTATACCCTCTCCCGGTGCAGTTTGTCCGGCAATTGTCATTCCGCCTTTATGATTTGCCTCTAACTTATCTTTAAGAATAATCCATTCTGAAACATCGAAAACTACGGTAATGGGTTCGCCTGGATATTGTTTCACAGCCCAACGCAATGACCCTACATGAGGATTGCTTGCATCATCCTCAAGGTTCGTTACATGTACAACATGTCCACCACGTCCACCTGTAGTATATTTTCCAAATCCCATTGCTGTAGGGAATGCTGGAATATTTTGTGTGACGGTTGGATACACATATTCTCCATTTGCATCAGTTCCTTTACAATCATCTTGTGCTGATATAGTAATAGATACAGCCGTTAATGCACATGTCAAAATGAAATTATACAATCTCTTCATATTATTTTCTTATAATCTTATGTATAATTGTTTTACCTTCTATTGTTTTTATTTTCAAAATGTAGCATCCCTTTGTTGCATTGTTCCATCTTAGGTGCTTTCCTTTGGTGACAGCCATTGTTTCTCCGCTCATTGAGTATAGTTTTGCATCAGCGTCTCTTTCAAAATGTATACCGTCTGCACTTACCGTAATGCTCATGTCTTTTATTTTTGTTTCGTCAATTCCCGATGTCATCATATCTGCAAAGTCACTTAAACATCCGTTTTTACTGACAGAGCGTAAAGTGTAAGTAGAATATTCTGAATAATTATTGTCTATAAAAACGCATTCAGTTGTATTGTCTATATATCTTCCATCTTTATATATAATATATCCGATAGAATGTTCAGATGCATCCCATTTAAAAGTTTCTTTATTATGATATATTGCAGATGGCTTTTCTGCAGGAATAATAAGTGGAGTAGGGTTGAATTTACCGCCGGCACGAGCACCTTTTTCTCCAGCAAGCGTGAACAAGAAATCCATGTTGTATATGTTATCTATGACTTTGTCGTCAATATACTGAGAATTATGGGTGGATTCTTCAGTAAAAGACCATTCTATGCGCTTAGAAACGTCAATAGGATTACCATCAAGATCCATGCTTTTGTATTCTCCAATGTATTTCTTGTTCCCTTCAGACATATTTGCAAATCCGACATTATTAATATGCTTGTCTATTTTGCATCTGATGAAAATCCCCGAGCTAGTGTTCTTTCCCCACGGTCTGCCAAGATATGATGAACCTTTGTTTACGTTGCTTTCATCACAGATGAGTTTAGAGTCTCGAATGTTTATTCCTATTCCCCATATCTTTTTTTGTCCACATAGTTCCATAGACTTGTTTCTGTCAATAGTAACGTAACTGTCTCCAGGTGCTATGATGTATCCTGGATACAGTTGTTTTATTGTGCAATTGTCAAGAAATGCAATACCGCTATCGTAGATATAATCAACTGTGCCTTCTATATAGCAATTATAGAAATATGTTCTTGACGCATTGTCAAATCGTACACCATCTTGATTGGCTTTCATTGCCACATTTTTCAGTGTCAGTCGGTCGCCATCGTTTGTTAGGCATTCTGCCTGACCGCCATTTCTGCCAGCGGTGTTTTCTGTTGTGAAGTTTTCTCCATACATGTCGTATGCTTCAATGTAAAGAGTGGAAGTTTCGGATTTGTCTTTTCCACTGTTATGCGACAGGTTATGTGTTATTATCACCTTGTCTCGGTTTTCTCCCAATAACGACAGAATGACACCATTGGGGATCTTTACCTGTTCCTTGTAAGTACCATTTTTTATAAAGATGAATTTACGTATGCCATCCTTGGCACATGCATTCACGGCATCTTGTATAGTTTTGAAGTCGCCAGTGCCATCAGCTGCAACCACCTTCATAAATGATTGTGCACTTATTGTTATTGTTGATGTTATTAAAGCAGTCAGCAAAAGCATAGTTTTTTTATCTTTTCCATCTCGTTTAATTTTATTATTTATGGTGTAGTCTGATACATGTGTGTAGACTTGGAAAGTAGTCAAAATCAAAAGGCAAACTCATTCTCCCGAACGAGTCTTACCTTTCTATAATCCTAAATACAACTATCAAACACTTATAAACGGCATCGTTTACATTTTTACATATAGATGCCCAATTCACAAAATCTAATAATAACTCTATTAAAACTAACTAACATGTAAATATTGTCTCCTTCCATTTTGTTTTTTATTGAGAGCATGCCACAAAGACTTTTTATTGTATTCTTTGTGGTCATGCTCTATTTTATAAGTTTTAATATCCGTTAGTACCAAATTCATCAGCATTAGCAATCTGATCAAGGAACTCCTGAGGTATAGGTCTTACAAGATGCTTAGATTTGTCGAAAGTAGTGATAAATGGGTTCTTTCCCTTTTCTGACAGATATTCTGCATTAAGTCTTCCGGTGCGTTTCAGGTCATACCAACGCCATTGTTCTCCGCAAAGTTCCCTTGCACGTTCCTTCAATATATAGTCCATATTCATATTGTCGATGCTAACTTCCATCTCTGCGGCATCTCCAGCAACAGCAGCATGACGGCGTACAGCATTCAGATATTCCAGTCCGTCGGCAGGTGTACCTCTGCCGATAGCAGCTTCAGCAGCAATAAGATATATGTCAGTGAGACGAATTACAGGGATATCCATCATGTCATACTGGTTGGTATAGGCATACTTAAAGCTACGGAATTTCTTTAACGAAGGTTGCACTCCACGATAGTAGCTGTAAGAAGCTTGCTGTCCGAATTTTTCAGCAGTCATGTCATATTGTTCATCTATTCCAACACAAAGTCGCTTGTTGTATTTTGTTTCAATAGTGTCAAGCTCCCAGTTTGGAACATAGCATGCAAGTGCATCGTCCACTCCTTCATCTTCAAGCTTCTGTCCGGCAAGAGTTCCTGTAGCGTAGAAATTTGCTCCAGGATATTTTGTATTATATTCTGTGCCTTCTATTCCGCTACCTTTAATAGTGCGTTTTGATGAACCGTAAAGTCCGGCACGCCCATTCTCCGGATTTGTCATCAATGTGTCCTTCTTGTATTGTGCCATAAGTTTACGCGATACGATAGTCTTTCCGTAGGCATAATATTTATAGTAGAAGGCATCTTGGAATCTGGTGTCGGCAGTGCGGTCATTTTTGTCTTTAGCTAAGTTTATAAGTTCTGTATTTGTTTCAGATTTTGGAAGCTTAGGTTCAAAACAATCATGTAGCAGATAATAAGTAGGACTCCATGTAGTAGCATTGTCACGCCCATATCTTACACCAGAACTTTGCACTCCGAAGTTTTGCGCCTGTGTCATCTTCATCATATAATACTGCGCTGTTCTTCCTCTGTTCCACCCCTCAGGGTTATAGGCATTAACATGGTCAACTGCTTCAACAAACAAGAACTCCTTGTTGTCTTTATTGTTTGCATCATCCCATGCTTGAGCATTTCCACTCTTTGTAGCCGTGCTTTGATAAAGTCCGCAACCGTATGAGTTTGCATTGTCAATAAGCTCTTTTGCCGTTCTGAATGCCGAATCTGCATTTGCAATATATTTCTCAGACCCTTCGGCGTAAAGACGTGTGCGCTGCATATAAGCTTTTGCAAGCATTGCAAGTGCCGCTTTCTTTGTAGCACGTCCACGTTCAGCCTGAGTCACTGGGAGATTATCTTTTGCAAATTTGAGGTCGCTAATGATAAGATCATAGAAATCTTCTTCCGAAGAGCGCACGGCTTTTTCTGCAGCAATTCCGTTAGTAGCAAACGATTCTTTGTTTAGCACAACATTTCCCCATTGTTCCACAATATGGAAGTTGGCAAAACCGCGCATAAAATATGCTTCTGCAGCAATAGGCTTGATTTCTTCTTGTGTAAATTTTCCGTGGTTTTGATAATATATAGCAGTGTTGCAATAGCCCACGATACAGTATAATGCATTCCAAATAGTGCGCACTACACCAGTGCTTGGCGTTAGGTTCTCATTATAGTTTGTAAGTTCTCCGCTTCCAGCCGTACGGCTTCCAACCTTCCATAAGTCAGTACCCATTTCCATTGGTCCAATGCCGTCAGACTTGCCATACATATAGTAAATGTTTTCATAACAAGCATTGATGAGCGACTGATAGCCATTCTTTGTGCTATATGCTATATTCGTGTCGAGCGAAGAATAGTTATTCTCGTCAAGTGAGCACGATGCAAGTCCGGCAATAGTAGCCAAAGCTATTATATATTTTGCTTTTTTCATTGTTTTTGTCTCCTTAAATTACATTAGAAAGATGCATTTATACCAAATACTATTGTTTTGTATAGTGGGAATCTGTCAGAAGCATTGTTCTCAGGATCCATACCCTTGAGCATGTCGCTCTTGCGCCAAATGAACGGATTGGTTATTGTTCCGTAAACACGCAGACGACTCATGCCTATTTTCTTCAAAACCTTTCGTGGTACAGTATATCCCAATGTTATATTCTTTATCTTGATGAACGAACCATCTACATATAGTAAAGACTCTTTCTGTTCGTTAGACATGCTGTGACCTTGATGTGGTCGTGGGAAAGCATTTGTTGGATTT
Source organism: uncultured Prevotella sp. (assembly GCA_934217675.1). GTDB lineage: Bacteria > Bacteroidota > Bacteroidia > Bacteroidales > Bacteroidaceae > Prevotella. The sequence continues at coordinate 17,858 of CAKQCV010000030.1, forward strand.
GTCGGTGTCCAATAATCGTAGCATGTTGGCTGATTGGTATTGCTCACGTATCCAAGCAATGCACCGTTAACCATTTGTCCCCATCTCATTGTTGCCATGATAGTGATGTCAAAGTCGTAGATTTGGAATTGGTTTTGGAAACCAAGATTCCACTTAGGAGTCTTAGACCCAAGAATCTGGCGGTCGTTAGATGATGTAGAATAAGTTCTGTTCCTTGTATAATACTTATGCGTAGTGTTTCCATTCGCATCAGTTTGGTCTTCCGAAGGTTTATAGTAAGCACCTTTATGCTCAACTTGCTGTTCAATAGTGTTGCCGTCAGCATCGGTAGTAGTGGTGGTTGTTGTATATGTGTAGTTAGGGTCATACACCAATCCTGGGATATCCAGTCTTACATCTCCAGGTTCTGCACCGAAGCAAGCTGCTTGTTCCTCTTGTCCGAGTTGCCATATTCCTGCTTTCTTGTATCCATAGAATGTGTTGACAGGATTGTCAAGGAATAGGTTGAGAGCAATAAGATCGCTTACAGATACATTGTTTCCAAGATTTATCTCCTTCAGCTTTTCACTATTTCTTGCAAAAGTAAATGTTGAGTTCCAACGGAAATTCTTTGTTTCTATGTTGCGCGAGTTGACGGTTATTTCCACACCCTTGTTCTGAATCCTTGCAATGTTAGACATCTTATAGTAAGGTGCCTTTGCATTGAATCCACCAAGAGATGTTGGCAATGGTCGGTTATACAGCACGCCCTTGGTATCAGTAGAATAAAGTTCAATAGATCCGTCGATTCTGTTTTTCAGCACGGCAAAGTCCAATCCCAAGTTCCAGTTGTATGATTTTTCCCAAGTCAAGTCATGGTTTGCTACATTTCGTGCAAGTATGTAACTCTGGATTTGTCCTTGTCCGAGGTTTAGCATATTAGACGAGTTTGTAACAGATGTCAACGACACATACGGACTAATGTTTGCATTTCCAGAAACACCATATCCGACACGCAACTTTAGGTTATCAAGCCAACTCTTGGTAGCAGCCATAAACTTCTCATCGCTGATTCTCCATCCGGCAGAAACAGCAGGGAAAGAACTCCACTTGTTGTATAGCTGTGATGCACCATCCCAACGGATAGATGCCGACAAGAGGTATCTGCCGAGATAGTTGTAGTTCACACGTCCGGCATACGACATTTTTGCCGTTTCCTTGTAGTAAGAGCTTGTATAAGGCTTTATACCTGCAGACATGTTGTACCATAGGAAATCGTCATACTCAAATTGTTCGTTTTGAGCCGAAGAACCTTCATTGCGATTGTTGGTATATTCAACAATTCCAGTCAGCGTGACGTCATGGTCTTTTTTAATTTTGAAGTTGTATGTAGCAACGTTCTGCCACTGATAGCTGTAGCCGAATGCCGAGTTGTAAGTAGCTGTGCGCTTGTTATCTTGCGAGCCAGATAGCTTCATATAAGTGTCAAGACCATCCCAAATACCACCTCTTGAGTTAGAAAGTGTGGCGTTGAAAAGCGATTTGAAGTTCAATCCCTTCAATGGATGAATCTCAACAAAAGGAGCAATGTTTATAGATGTTGCTTTTGTATTGTTTTGGTATGCCGTCTTGCTGTCATCTGCCAAGATGTTGATATAGTTCGGCATATCGCTGATAGGATATTTGTTCAGAGTGCCGTCCTCGGCATACACCTCACCAAGAGGTATTTGGTTGAGGGTCTTGCTCAGGCGCGAATTGCGACTGTCTTTGTTGCGGTAAGAAAGGTTTGATTGGAAACCAACTTTTATGATATTGTTTAGCTTGTATGTGGAACCGGCACGGAAAGTGATTTGGTCAAGTTTGTCGTTCTTGTAAAGACCCTTTTCCTGTTGGTATCCCACGCTCATGTAGCCTTGTTGGCGATCAGTTCCTCCACGAACAGACAGGTTATAGTTTTGCTGCACACCAGTGTGAAGCATCTCGTCTTTCCAGTTCACCCATTTGTTATTGTTGTATGCCTCAATAGCTCCCTCACTGAGTCCTACAGAGTTGAACAGTTCGTTGATATCGGCAGGTTCACTGTTGTAGCGTGCGCGATATCCTTCTTTCATGAAGTTTATCCATCCTTCGCCAGTGTAAGTTGACGGATATTGTGGAAAGGCATTGATACCGACATACGCATTGAAGTCAATCTGTACTTTACCTTTCACTCCCTGTTTCGTTGTTACAATGATAACACCATTGGCTCCGGCAGAACCATAGATGGCTGTAGACGAGGCATCTTTAAGCACCTCGATGCTTTCGATGTCGTTAGGATTTATATTGTCAATACTTCCGCCAGACACTCCGTCGATTACATACAGTGGCGAGCAGTCAGCATTAAGCGAGCGGTTACCACGAAGCAGAATCTGTGGGGATGAACCTGCCTGACCCGACTCTCTGGTAATGTCAAGACCAGAAATCTTTCCTGACAGACCTTCCATGGCATTCACAACAGGAGCCTGTTTGATGTCTTCGGATTTTACAGAAGAGATTGCTCCCGTGAGGTCACGGCGTTTCACTGTTCCGTATCCTACTACAACCACCTCGTCCATAACTTTTGCGTCAGGATCGAGCGAAATCTTTACTTGGCGTTTCCCAACAATGCTTACAGTCTTAGTGTTGTATCCAATATATGATACAATGATATTTTTCACGTTCTGACCTATGCTAAGCGAGAAATTTCCATCAAGGTCGGTTACGGTAGCTGCTTGTGTACCCTTTGCCTTGACTGTTACTCCAATCATAGGATCGCCGTTTTCGTCAACCACTTGTCCTGTTATTTTCTGCGACTGGTTGATGCTTTGTACCAAGAGAGATGTTTCGGCGTTTGCCATAAGTGGCATTCCACACATCATTGCTCCTGATAATGCAATTACTGTTGTTAGTTGCTTTTTATTCATATAAAAGTGTTTTTACGTTGTTAGCGTTTTAGGATAATTGATTCTTATAGTATTTTTCAGCATCGCGATAGTTTGCATTATCGCCCCTCGACATGATATATTTTCTGGTTGGAAAATGCTGTATCAGTACTTGTTTGGGCTGATAAAAAATTTGTTAGAGTTTGACTGTTGCAAATTTACACTTATTATCAAATACTCATGTGGATTATTTGGTATAAGATGTGGATATATGTTCTAACTTGTTGAATAATAGTATTTGGAAAGAATTATCCACAGGAAAGAATAGAAAAATCCACATAGGAAAAGGTTCAGAATAAGGAGAATAAAATCCTTCACATGCGTTGTATGGCTTTAAGCATTATGAACTTGTCGTGAAGGATTTTGTTTGTAGTATAAATATATTTTATGCAAATAAACACTGTTTGAAGTAATAGACATGGTTATCGGCAATATCCCGGCAGCTTAGCAAAGAAGACCTGCCCACTTAGCGATTGAAAGCTGACGGTTGGGCAGTGATAAGCTAACGGCTATTGAGATGAAGCCCTTGGCTATTTTTTGCCGTTCTCCCTGTATTCAGAAGGGGTCATTCCTGTTTCTTTCTTGAATACTCTGCTAAAGTAGCGTTGGTCGTTAAAGCCAACAGCAGCAGAAATCTCGGATATGGTGAGCTTGCTACTTGTTATCATCTCGCATGCACGCTTTATGCGCAAATCGCGCAGGAAATCTATAGGAGACATTCCAACGATGCTTTTCACCTTATTGAAGAACACTGTGCGCCCGAGGTTTACGGCAGATGCCATGTCTTCGATACGCAAGTTGCAGTCGCTGATATGGTTTTCAAGAAAATCCATAAGGCGAGACATCATCTCACGGTCGTAGTCAACGATTTTAATGCTGCTCAATCTGTATTCGCCATTTGGAGACTTCTGTATCTCTTCAGCACTTGTTTGCTGTTCAACATGCCGATGAGCAATAATCTCAGCCATTCGTTGTTTTAGATAGCGTGCGCTGAAAGGTTTTGTGATATAGTCGTCAATGCCTTGTTCTATACCCAAGACTTTATCTTCTATTGAGGCACGTGCCGACAATATAACTATTGGTATATGGCAGATGTTTGGATTCTTTTTGATGAGACTTACCATTGTCAGTCCGTCCATGATAGGCATTGTTACATCGCTAAGGATAAAATCTGGTTGCTCATTTGTAGCCATATCAAATCCTTCCTTGCCATTAGACGCTGTAAGTACGGTATATGTCGGTGAAAGGAGAGACACAAGAAATTTGCGCAGGTCACAATTATCTTCAACCACTAAGATGCGTGTGTCTGTGCTGTTTGCGTCGTATTGTTCCTCTTTATTCTCGTTAGCAAAGACTGGAGCGTTTTTGTCGTCTACAAAAAAGCATCCCTCCATGTTGTCGTTTAGCATGCTGTCAACAATTTTCAGCATGCTGCGTGAACTGTTGCGTGCGGTTTCAAGATATTCTCGCTCACTGTCAGAGATGTTTCTGCTTTTTAATACTTCAACGATAGGTCCTCCGATTAGTGTGAGTGGAGTGCGCAGTTTGTGGCTTGCCTCGCGATAGAACAGAGTCTTGCGCTCGCTTATTATCTTTTCGATTGCAGCTTTGTGACGAATATTATAGTATTTGTAAATGAAATACAGGAAAACACATATCATTATGAAATATATTGCTTTTGCCAACCATGTATCCCACCAGGCTGGAGTGGCATAAATGGTTATTGAAGCAATATTGTTTGTCCATTGTCCGTCGGCATTGGTGCTTCTGACAAGCAGCTTGTATTTTCCTGCAGGTAGGTCGTTGAACGACACGCTATGGTTATAACCGATGTTGTTCCATTGCTTGTCTATGCCCTCAAGTTTATATGCATATTTGATAAATTGCTGTTCGGAATAGTCGAGGGCAGCAAAACTCACAGTAAAGCTATGCTTGTTTGACGGCAATTCTATCATGTCTCTGTATAACACAGGAGTTGATTTCTTGTTACCGTTAATTAATGTGCTCATGAATACAATCTTGGGCATAACACTTGTTGCAGTGAGCTTGTCGGGGTTGAATGTTATATAACCGTCTTGTGCTCCAACAATAGCATAACCTGTTGATTCTATCAGTTGCGGTTGCGCTTCAGTAAAGTCGCTGTAGTTTGATACCTTGCCAGGCCAGAAAGTAAGATTCTTTCCTGTTTGCGGGTTATATTTGTCTATATTGTTTTCACGCACCACCCATAGATTTCCGGCTTTATCCTCAAACATTCCGTTTATTGGTCCGTCGCTTACAGACTCGTGTGTTATATACTTGGCTTTGGGGGCAGACAACAATGTCTTATTGTCTATCTCGAAAATTTCGCCAGATATGGTAGCCATGAAGATCTTGCCACTTTTCATCACTATAGTCTGTATTACATCCGGAAAGTCTTTATCTTTCTTGTTGCTCGTATTTTGCAAGTAGTGATAAACGATATCTCGCGGAGATTTGAAACTATCGCTGAAAGTTATTACTCCATGTGTGGTAGAAGCAATTATTGCTCCAGAATGTGTCGTGGATAAGCGGCGTATGGCGTAATCTTCGGCTATAGGTTCTTTTCCGAGAATATTGTTGGAATTTATGAACCGTATACCTCCGTCTCTCTCGTCAACAAGGTTAATGCCTCCTCCGTATGTGCCAATCCAAATTCTGCCTTTCTTGTCTTGTAGGAAAGCATTTGCTCTGTTGTGTGACAGCGAGAATTTGTTATTCTTGTCATTGCGATAGTTCTTAACGCTGCCGTCACCTTTAAGTAAGTACACACCATTGTCCTTTGTTCCAATCCAGATTCTTCCTTTGCTGTCTTCAAACAATGAATAGATGTTTGGAGAAAAAACTACAGGTGAAGATGTTATCTTCCCTAATGCTGTAACATATCCTTTCAGATTGTTTTTATAGTCATACACCATCAGATTGCCTAATTCATTACCAGTCCAAATGTTCTTGTTGTGGTCTACAAGGACTGAACGCACATTTCCGAACATTCTTCCGTTTATTTTCTTAAAATTCTGTTTGCCGAAGCTTATACAGTTGAACGAGTGCAGTCCTGTGAACCATAGATTCTTTTGATTGTCAATGAAAATGCGATCCATGGTAGGAATGGCATATTGCTTGTTTTCCTGTTCATACAGAGCGTATGGGTGCAGAGTGCGTGTTGTCTCGTCATAATAGCAGAATGTGCCTCCACGTGGGATAGCCCATACGGTGCCGTTTTTGTCTTGCAGCCAAACGGTGAATTTACATGTTGTCTGTTTCATGATGTCTGTAGCCTTTGCGGTTAGCCAGGTTTTATCCTTTAAGTTCGACTGAATTAAAGTCAGTCCGTCGCTATCAGTAAAAGCCCATAGGCGGTGTTTGGAGTCAACGAAAAGGTTGGTTACGTGGTTTGATGGAGAAGAAGGACTTTGCAGATTTATTATTTTCGAACAGAGAGTGCGCATGTTTATTATTGCCACACCAATATTTGTACCACATGCAATATGGTCTTTATCAATGCTAACCATATTGTTTACCTCTTCCACACCTGATGGCATAGAAAATTTATTTGTTCTTTTTGTTGTTGGGTTATACACAGTTATTGTGTTCCCCTTTCCGCCCCAAACTATGCTGTTGTTGTATTTTATAAGAGTCAATACCGGCTTCTTGTATATCTGTCCTCTGTTTGGAGTGTATACACCAATCTTTCCGTATATGATTTCATCACCGTTATTGCATATAATAGCACGGTATGTAGCATCTGTAAGAGGTTTTTTGCTTACTATATCAATGCCCTTGCCGTCAAGAATTGTATTGTCGTTGATTCTTACAAGTCCAGGTGATGTTCCACGCATGCCGATAAGCCATGTGTTGCCATTTTTGAGAGGCATGATGTCAAGTACTTTCATGTTGATACCTTTTTCTTGCATTATCCTTGACAAATTGTGGAAACTGTTCTTCCTGCAGTTATAAAGATATAGACTTCTGTTGTTGTCGGTAAGGTATATTCCTCCGTTGTGGTTAGGGCGTGCGGAGAGGTATCGTTGTGTTGTAATGGTGTGGAAGTCTCCATAATCACGGTATGGAGTGAAGTCATATCCGTCGAACGACCATAATCCGTTAACAGACGAGAACCACATCAGTCCGTTGTCATCTTGGTCGAAGTGGGTAATATGATTGGTCGTAAGTCCTTGTGATATTGAAAATGTCTTGATTCGGCAGTATGGTTGTGCATAAACATAGCTGTTTACCAATATCAATATGAATGTTAGTAGTATAATGTTTATAGTCTTGTAAATATTAGTCATAGGTATTTGATAAATTCTCTTCCCATCTCAAACATAGTGGGATACATATTCTTATATGATGCAAAATTAGCAAAAAAAAGTGTATATACAATTAATTTTCTATATAATCCATTTTATTTGCATACTGATGTCACAAAGCGATGACTTGTCGACTTGTTGCAGACCGCTGCCGATAGGCTTCCGGTTGAAGTATTTTGTGACGGCAGCTTTGGCTGTAGCCGATAGTTTTGCAGACATTTTGAAATTCGTAAGAGCTGAGTATCTTATGCCTTTGCCGAAGTAGGCAGGAAAAGAAAAATCATAAAGCATGCCACGTTCGTAGTTATATACACGGCTGTTATAGTCTTTGGTGTGGAAGTATCCTATATTGGCGTATATTTTCATGCGTTTTATAGCAGTATAACCACTGCTGAGTGATGCCATATATCCAAAACTGCTGTCTTTGTATTTATTTGCAGTCATGTCGAGTTGCATCTTTACATTCCATGATTCTGCTGAATATGCGGTGATTAATTTTGCCCGATGGGTGGTTTGGTATATCAGAGCACTCTTGGCGGCATTGTCTTTTTCTTTCACCTTTAGCCGGTAGCGCACAAGAAAAGACCAGTTGGACGGCGAATATGTTATGGAGAACATATTGTCGTATGAGTGTGATGCAGTAGAGGCTTGGTATTTTGCCCAAGGAAAGTAAGCAATGTCGGAATAGTATGTTATTTGTATTTTGCGTATTGGTTGCCAGTTGATACCGATGTATATTCCGCTTTCATTTTGCACGCTGCCTCCATCGCTGAAGCTTTGTGAGAAAAGAGAGTAGTATTTGTATGAATAGAATCTCTGTATAGTTGTTATCAAGAAGTTAGAGCTCAGTTTGTAGTTAAGCATGTTTATTGTGGCAATAGCTTTGCTGTTGCCTGTTGCCGTTTCGCCCTGAAAAGAGAATTTTCCGGAGGAATATCCGTAGTCAATGCTTGCGTTATGGAATTTGTCGCCGTTAGCATAATATCTGCGGTATGCTTGTGTGGTATTTGGTTTTAGTGTTCTGTTCAGTGTGGCAAAATATCCTGACAATCCAAAGTGGAAACCGTTACTTGCAAATTGGAGATTTCCGCCGTAAACGCTTTGCGTGGAATTGCCTTTCTTTTTCATTTCGGTTTCTGTTCTGTGATATCCAGATTCTATTATTGTCGTGATACTTCCGTCTTTATTGTTTAATGTAGCATCAAAGTCTTTGTAAGAGGCAAAGGTCGTAATGGAGAAATTGTTGCTTAGTGCTATTGTTGAGGCTACACCTTGCATGTAGTTGTAGCTGGAGCGTGACGAGTGTGGGCGGATGCTTGTTCCTTGTCTGCTCATAGATGTAAGAACCATAGATTTTCCGTAGGCAAGGTCATTGTTCATGATAAGTCCCATACCCATTCTTATTCTGTATTTGCCGAGAGTTAGATTTTTTATTCTCCCCAAGTTTTTTATATTGGCGTAGTAGGAATAGAAATCATATCCCCAGTTGTTTCTATTGGCAAAGAAAGGTTCTCCGCTGTCTTGCGAGCCAACGATGCCTATGCGCAGATAATTGCCATAGGTGAAGTCGTATCTTATGTTGTGTTTGTATTTATATCCAAGATAACCGTTATTGTCGCCTTTCCTGTCATATAATGGTATTCCGCCAGTTACCATAAGTTCATGTTTCCCGTATTTCAGTATGTTGCCCAGTTTGGGGAATCCTTTTGTTCTCTTGTCGTTTGTTGTGATGAAGAAAGTGAGGAGTTTTATTTTTGTCGCACTAAGTGAGCGTATCATTGTCAGTTCTGCATGAGTTAGAATCGGACCATTGCGATATATGTATTCAAGGATGTCTGATATTTCTGTGTCGGTAAGAAATGGTATACGTTCCATATCCTCTTTTGTTGCAGTGTTTATGTCAACAGGATTATTCTCCAGTTCATTTAAGGCATCATACAAAGTCTCCCAGTTGCCTGAATATTCTTCTCCGTCTTCTTCTATTACAGAGCTGATAATATTTTCCCATTGGTGTGCGGATTGCTCCGTGTCTGTAATTCCTTGTGCGCATATATTGTGACAATACGCCACAAGAAGCAAGACGATAATAATTGTATGTTTTATCATAGTGTTAGGTTTGATATAAAATTATTATAAAGAATGTTGCAAAGATAATTATTTCTTTTGTATGAATATAATATTCTTGGTGATAAATTTGTGAGTCACTCAGTTTCAGAAATAAAAAACAAGAGCATATTCAAAGAAAAACTGAATATGCTCTCATTGCATAAATGATATTTTTGTGTGTATCCCTAAATTTACCTTACCAATATAGTTTTTACTGTTCCGTTGCTTGTCTTGACTATATTTATTCCACGTGTAGGTTTAGATACTTTTGTTCCGTTCACATTATAGTATTCTGTAGTAAGAGCTGAGCTAATACCATTTATTGAAGACGTTGGCGATGCGGTTGCTGTATTTGAAAAGTCAGATTCTCCTTCTTCGTATACAGCAGTTACATTGTAACCGTTTCTTTCATTATTGCTTGTAGTCATGTCGGTGTAAGAGTTACTTGTAACAATTTCTGCATTAACTTTCTCTCCATTCCTGTAGATATTGTATCCAATCAATGTGCGACCAGGCTTGTCACCATTGTATGGTCGGTATGTTATATCATCGAGCATGCAATACAAGAAGCATCTAACCACACGGATAGCAAAATATCTTGCACCTTCAGGAAGTTCGTAGGAATGAGCATCTTTGTTCCACCAATCCCATACAGCAATATGATCATTGTCTCCAAGTTGCTTAAAGCTGTCAGGATGTTTGTCGGTCGTAGAATAGTATACTTTAAGCCAATCGGCACCTGATGCTGAGTTTGGAGTCCGTGCATAGAATGAAATTGTTTGTGGCTGCCCGTCAAGACGTGGAGAGATGAGCCAATCATTGTTCTTTTGATAATAGTCATCATTAGATGGGCACATCAGATATTGTTTGCCAGAATGAGAGAGGAAAACATTGTCATAGTGGTTTTCTGTAACGACTCCAGCTTTTTCGGTATTGAATACTTGCCATGCCATTGCTTCCCCCTTGTGTGGATAGTTCGTTGGAATAACAGGTGAGTTTAATGTCTTGCCACCGTCAAGGTCAAGTACTGTCCATTCTCCTATATTGTCGATTATGAATGGTTCGTAACTTTCAAAATCATCAAGAATTGGCTCTGCTGCTTCTGTTATGACAGGAGCCCATGATGTGCATTCGTTCCAGGAAAGTTTTACGGTGCTCCCGGAAAGGGTTGCAGAAAGGTTCTCTGGGACAGGAACATCATTTTGACGTACTGTCCACCAAATGCTGTCTGAGATGTTGTTCTCTTTTATCTCATCTTTAGCATATTCTATCTCTACCTTCCATGTGCTGCTGTCGCGGCGTGCATCTTGAAGATCTGATTTATATCCGAAGGTGAAATCCTTTGTTTCCGTTGAAAGTATTGGCTTGCCTTTTATACGTTGGTTCTCTATTCCATCACGGTATAGAATAATGGCGTAGTCTTGTACAGTGTTGGCACCATGGTTATAGATGGTGGTGTTGAATGTTGTAGTCTCTCCAATATTCACCCTTCTTTCACTGGCAGAAAAAGAACGAACAGCAAGGTCGTTAGTAAATCCTGCTTCGTTGATAGCTACACTGTCTATAAAGAAGTTATGATGTGTGCCCCAATCGTTGTTTAATTCGGCAAGGAATGAGAAACATACATTTGATCCTTCGTATTTGTGCAAAGGTATGTGACAACGTGTCCATCCGGATGTGTTGGCATAAGGGCTGAACGATGCATCGTTTATGTCTTCCCAAATACCTCCATCTATTGATATTTCTACTTTTAGTGTGTCATGTGGATTACCGAATTCATCAACATCCTCGTTTCGCCTTTTGAATAGATAAAAGGATAATTCGGGATTTGTCATGTTGCTTAAATCAAAAATAGGAGTCATTATTCTTGATTTTTCGCCATTGAATGCATATTCTGCCTTTGCAACAAGCATGCCGTTGTCATTGTCGTATGGTTCTTGTTCAAACTCAGAAGAATCTGTAGAGAACCACTTGAAATCTGCTATTTTTGTATCTTGGCACCAAGGAATATTGTCTGTTCCGCCATTTGCAAAGGATTCTTTATAAGTTGGTTGGATAGGGGTGCCACTTATTATTTTATTAGAGATTGTGTCGGTACCGCATCCGAACGTTACTTCTGGTTCAACGGTAAACTCGTAGATGCGTTGTTCTTTTTCTTTAGGAATATATGTATATGATGTTTCTGAACTTTGGACAAGAGTTTCTCCATCATGATAAACATTTTATTTTACATCATCAGTTGCATAATAGCCACCATTTACAGAAGAAGCTGGAGCTACCCATGACAATGTTATGCTTAAATCTTTATTGCGCTTGGCTGTGAGCTCTCTAACTGCTGTTGGTACATCCAAACCGATGTATGCTTTCTGACTTTCAACTTCGCTGTTTCCATGTGCATTTGTACAATACACATTATATGTATTATATCCTTGATTTGCTTCGTTGTCAGTATAGGTTATTTCAGAGCCTGGCTCTGGGGCTTCAATTGTTTTAATCCGTTTATCCCCTCTTGATATTGTTATTGAAGACAGATTCTCTAATTTAGTTCCATCTGCATTTGTTGCAGGGGCTGTCATACAAAGCGTAGCTGATAATTTCCCTTCCTGGGCTGGAGTTACTCTTAACCCTGTTACTTTACCGGGGACTGAACCAAGGGATATTTCGGGTCACCTGCAAAAGCGTGTGGCAAACTAAACACAATAAAACTCCTAATAGTCCGTTTTAAGAATCAAAAAACGTA
>CAKQCV010000031.1 GCA_934217675.1 uncultured Prevotella sp.
TGCAAAAACGTAACAAAATTATAATTTATTCATTCATTAATTTAGGGAAGAGAGTATTTATGGAAAAAAGACTAACAATGCTGTTGGCCTCGCTGTTTTTCTTTTTAGGAATGGCAATGGCTCAGACAGAAGTCTCAGGTACCGTGATATCTCAAGAGGATGGTGAACCTGTTATAGGTGCTACCATTATGGTAAAAGGTACCAAGTCTGGTACCGTTACGGATATTGACGGTAAGTTCACTCTGAGTTCCGCAACTGCAAACCCTATGATAACTGTAAGTTACATAGGTATGGAGCCTCAGACGTTGAAGGGTAAAAAAGGTATGAAGATTGTACTAAAGCCTGAAGATGCACATCAGATTCAGGAGGTCGTCGTTACCGGTATCATGAAGCAGGATAAACGCTTGTTTACTGGTGCTACGACAAAAATTGACGCAGACAAGACTAAATTGGATGGTGTGGCTGACCTTACCCGCGGACTTGAGGGACGTGTGGCAGGTGTGCAGCTGGAGAATGTGTCCGGTACATTCGGTACAGCTCCTAAAATCCGTGTGCGTGGTGCTTCTTCAATCTACGGTTCTTCAAGCCCATTGTGGGTTGTCGATGGTGTGATTATGGAGGATGCCGTAAACGTAAGCTCTGATGACCTTTCTTCAGGTGATGCTCAGACTCTTATTGCAAACGCCATTGCTGGTTTGAACCCTGATGATATTGAAAGCTTCCAGGTGCTGAAAGACGGTTCGGCTACATCTATCTATGGTGCACGTGCCATGTCGGGTGTGGTTGTCGTAACAACAAAGAAAGGTAAGGCTGGTAAAAGCTCTATCAACTATACAGGTGAATTCTCTTATCGTTTGAAACCAAGCTATAGCAACTATAATATATCAAACTCTCAGGAGCAGATGGGTATATATAAGGAAATGGCTGCCAAAGGATGGTTGGAGCTTGCTTCTCTTGCAAACAGCTCAACATCGGGTTTGTATGGTAAGATGTATAACCTTATCAACAGCTATAACGAATCAAACGGTCAGTTCGGACTTCCTTACACTCAGGCTGCGATGAATGCTTATCTGCAACAGGCAGAGTATCGTAATACAGACTGGTTTGACTTGCTGTTCCATAATAACCTTACACAGAACCACTCTGTAAGTGTTTCTACTGGTACAGACAAAGCCAACCTTTATGCTTCTCTTTCTGTATACGATGATCCGGGATGGACAGATCGTAGCGAGGTGCAGCGTTACACAGGTGTGATGAATGCTACATTCAACCTTAGTAAGAAACTGAGCGTTACATTGCGTACAAATGCCAGCTATCGTAAACAGCAGGCACCTGGTACTCTTAACCAGAGTGTTGATCCTGTAAGTGGTGCCGTTAGCCGTGACTTTGATATAAACCCATTCAGCTATGCGCTGAATACTTCTCGTACTCTGGATCCAAACCAGACCTATACAAGAAACTATGCAGCTTTCAATATCTTTGACGAGTTGCAGAATAACTATATTGACATCAACGTTCATGATATCAAGTTCCAGGGCGAGGTGAACTGGAAACCTATCAAGCATGTTGAAGTTAATCTCTTGGGCGACTACCGTACAATGCGCTCTTCTCGTGAGCACATGGTAATGAATCATTCTAACCAGGCTGAGGCATATCGTGCAGGCGTTGACAATCCAAACATTATGTACAGCAATACATATTTGTATACAGACCCAGACAAGAAGAATGCTCTTCCTATCTCTGTAATGCCAACAGGTGGTATCAACATTATGGATGAGAACTCTGTGACACAGCTCGACTTCCGTGGAACAGTTCGCTACGACAACACTTGGAACAACACTCATATCTTCAATGCCCTTGCAGGTATGGAGGCTAACCGTGCAGACTATGATGCTCGTCATGACGAGGAATATGGTATCGACTATGAGAACAGTCGTTTGCAGTCTCTTCCATACGAGTTCTACAAGCAGGCTAAGGAGGAAGGACTTGAGCGTACATCGTTTGCAAAGTCTTGGAACCGCCGTCTTGCTTACTTCGCATTCATGAGCTATTCTTATAAAGGTCGTTACACAGCAAGTGTTACCGGTCGTTATGACGGCTCTAACCAGTTAGGACGTTCTACAAGCTCTCGTTGGTTGCCAACATGGAACCTTTCAGGTGCATGGAATGCTCATGAGGAAGAATGGTTCCAGAAATGGGCACAGGCTCACAAGTATTGGTTGTCACACGGAACTCTACGTTTGAGCTACTCTTTGGTAGGTGAGCAGACTACTGCATCAAATGCTCTTGCCATCTTCCGTTCAGGTATCATGTGGCGTCCACAGGGTGACCAGCAGGAGAATTACATATATCTTTCTCAGCTTGCCAACTCTGATTTGACTTACGAGAAGAAAAAGGAGTTCAATGTTGGTGTTGACCTCGGTTTCTTGAACAACCGCTTGAATTTGACAACCGACTGGTACTGGCGTAACAATTACGACTTGATGGGTTATGTTAACACTCCAGGTGCTGGTGGTGAAATCCGTAAGTTTGCCAATGTAGCATCAATGAGATCACATGGTGTTGAGGCAACAATATCTTCACAGAATATTCGTACTAAGGATTTCGACTGGTCTACCGACTTGACATACGCTTATACAAAGACCACTATCAAGGATGTGCTTTCACAGGCTAACGTCATCGGTTTGGTATACAACTCTGGTTCTAACATCCGTAAGGGCTATCCACACCGTTCATTGTTCTCAATACCATTTGTAGGACTTAACGACGAGGGTATTCCACAGATTATAAACGAGAAGGGTGAAGTTACAACAACAGATATCAACTTCCAGGAGTATCAGAACCTTGACTTCTTGAAATACGAAGGTCCTACAGAGCCAACAATGAATGGTGGTTTGAACAATACTTTGAGATATAAGAACTGGCGTTTGAATATCTTCGTTACTTATTCATTCGGTAACAAGATTCGTCTTGACCAGGTGTTCTCTTCAAGCTATTCCGACATGTCGGCTATGCCAAAGGAATTCAAGAACCGTTGGGTTATGCCTGGCGATGAGAAAATTACTACGATTCCAGCTATCGCCAGTGTGCGCCAGTATTACAACGATACATATCTGAGCTATGCATACAATGCATACAACTATTCAACAGCACGTGTTGCTGACGGTGGATTTATCAGATTGAAGGATGTGTCTCTTACATACGATGTGCCTCGTTCATTCTTGTCAAAGATCGGATTGTCAACAGCTTCTTTGAAGCTTGATGCAACAAACCTTTGCTTGCTTTATGCTGATGACAAGTTGAATGGTCAGGATCCAGAGTTCGTTAACTCAGGTGGTGTGGCTACTCCACTTTCTAAGCAGTTCACATTGACAGTTCGTCTCGGACTCTAATTGAAGCTCTTATATATATAAAGGTATAGATTCACAATATTAAGAAAGAAATATAATATGAAATCATATAAATATAAAGTATTGGCTTTCGGTATGGCTCTTGCTGCTGTCGCTTCATGTAGCGACAGCTTCCTGGACAAAGTTCCAGATGAGCGTACTGAGATTGATACAGAGGATAAAGTTATACAGCTTCTCGTATCGGCTTATCCTGGTGGAAACCCTGCATGGGTAGGTGAGATTTCAAGCGACAACTTGATTGACAACCAGGCTCCACACCTTCCTTCAAATCCTAATGACAAGCAGGTCGAGGCTCATTACAACTATAGCTCTTACAACAAGTGGGATGATGAGCTGTTCAATTTTGAACCGGCAGAGAATGCAACTTACAGTTCGCAAGATTCTCCTGGTTCATTGTGGAACAATTACTACGCTTCCGTTGCAACAGTAAACCAAGCTCTTGCCGGTATTGACAGAGTATGTCCTGACGGAAATCTTTCAACAAAGATGAAGGCTGCCAAAGGTGAGGCTTTGTTGATTCGTGCGTATGACCACTTCCAGTTGGTGAATATCTTCTCAAAGGCATATAAGGATGATGAGGCAAGCAAGAATGATGTTGGCGTTCCTTATGTTACAGAGATTGAGGATGTGGTATCGAAGAAATACGACCGTGGTAATGTAGCAGATGTATACAAAAAGATCGGAGAAGATCTTGAAGCAGGTCTCGCTTTGATAAGCGACATTAATTATACTACAGCTCCAAAGTATCACTTCAATACTAATGCTGCTCATGCTTTTGCTGCTCGTTATTATCTTTACAAGCGTAATTACGAAAAAGTTATCGAGCATGCCAATGAAGTTCTTGGTACTGATTCTACAAGCTTCCAACGTGTAGTGATGGACTTGTCAAAGTTTGCTGGATGCTCTTCTCTTTCCGACTATGCAAATGTATGGCATGATCCAGATATGGCTGGAAACATTATGCTGATGGATACATATTCGTTGATGCAGCGCCGTGTGTGGGGATACCGCTATTCTTATGCAGGACCAGCAGCAAGCAATGCATTGATGATTAGAAGTAACCATACATCTTTGTGGTCAGGTTATATCTGCCCTGCAATATCTTTGGTTAGTGGTCAGCTGTTCAGCAGCTCTTCAAGTGACTATGGATTCTTTAGTGCAAAGGTTGGTGAGCATTTCCAATATACAGATAAAGTTTCGGGTATTGGTTATTGTCATCAGTTGTATCGTCCGTTCACAACAAACGAATTGCTTCTTGAACGTGCCGAGGCAGAGACAATGCTTGGGAAGTATGCAGATGCAGCAAATGACCTTCGTTGGTATTGGAATTGCCAACTTAACTCAATGGATCCGGATGACTACAAGCAGTATGTTTCTGGTGGTTATGTAAAATTCATGACTAATAAAGAGTTTACTGGCTACTATGCTATTCCGGCAGCCGATGCAGTGAAGATTAACACAAACTGTTTTAGCAATTGGGATTTCACTCAGAGAATGAGTGCTTCTTTTGTTGTTCCAACAGAAGCAGTTCCATATATGAACTGTATTAATGATTTCCGTCGTTATGAGACTGCATTTGACGGGCTTCGCTTCTTTGACTTGAAGCGTTGGGGTATGGACTATACTCATACTGTTGGCTTGACGAAAACAATAAAGGAGTCAAATTATAATGATGCACTCCGTGCAATTGAGGTTCCATGGGAGGCTCTTTCTGCAGGAATGGGTTCATCACGTGAGGAAGTTACTGTTGATACAAAAGCTGCAAAGGCAGCAATGAACGTCAGCAGCTTTGTTAAGAAAGACTAAATGAGGAGGATTTGAATATTATGAGATTAAATTTAAAGTCATTGTTGTTTGTAGCTGTTGCAGCATTATCGGCAGGATTCTCTTCTTGCTCGGATGATGATTTTGACCCTACAATTTTCAATGTAGATCCAAAACAGGACTATCTGGATAGAACGCAGTTCACATTCCCTTTGGATACTTTCGTAAAGAAAGAGTTCTTGGAGCCATATAATGTGAAGTTCACTTATAAGTTTGATGATAAGGGTTCTGACAAGAACAAGAACTTGACTCCGGCATCTTATGAAAAGAGCCTTGACTTGGCTGTATTGACAAAGTATCTTTGGTATGATGTTTATAAGGAGCTTGCAGGTGAGGTGTTCTTGAAGAAAAACAGTCCACGTATCATCAATGTAACGGGTTCAAAGAACTATAATGTTTCTTCTGGAACAGAAACTTTGGGAGATGCAAGTTCGGGTGTGAAGATAAACCTGTATAACGTAAACAACTTGGATGTTTCCAATGTTAGTTTGATGAATGAGTATTTCTTCAAGACAATGCACCATGAGTTCGCCCATATCTTGGATCAGAAGATTCTTAGACCAACTGCATTTAATACAATTTCAAGCAGTGGCTACGATGCTTCAGGATGGAGTGATGCAGCGGATTCTCTGAAAGCTGGAGCTGGTTTTATCACACCGTATGCTTCAAGTGCGGTGAGTGAGGATTGGGCTGAGTCGTTTGCAAATTATGTAACAATGGATTCTCTTGCATACAAGCAGAAACTTGAGTCGGCATCATTCGAATGGGAAACAGTTGACTGCAGTAGTTTGTCTGACTACAACAAACTATTGTCTCCAGGATGTAACCTTGATACTATTGGTTACTTCAAGGAAACAAAGAGTGGATCCAACAATGTGATATATCGTCGCAAGTGCTTACGCAATGCAGATGGTACTGTTGCGTTGGATGAGAGTGGAAAGCCACAGTGGTTGCATGACACTGGTATCGACGGTAGAGCTGTTATCTTGCGCAAGATAGATATCGTTCGCAGTTACTTGAAAGAAAATTATAATATTGACATTGATTTGCTTCGCAAGATGGTTCAGGAACGTACTTTCGTAAAATCTGCTGACGGGAAGTTTGAACTTGACAGATATGGAAATCTTGTAAATAAACTCACATCAGTACAAGCATCAGGCAAGACTCTGATAGACGAACTGCGAGATGAGGTAGAAAAATTTAAGGCTCTTCAAGAAACAAAATAAAGGAAAAATATGATGAACAAGATATTATCAATTGCTCTTCTCTTTTCATCGGCATTGTCATTTACTGCATGTGTTGATGAAGAAGCCGACTTGTTTGACAAAAGTGCGGCAGAACGCTTGAATGAAGCAAGTGAGCTTTATTCTGAACGTTTGACTGCTTCTCCTAACGGATGGGCTGTACAGCTCTATCCAACGACGAAGGATGAAGCTCCTTATGGCAATGGTTATTTGCTTATGTTCAGATTCCACAAAGATAAGTCTGTTGACGCATCCATGAACAACAGCTTGTCGGGTGGCAAATACATGACAGATACTTCGGCATGGGATGTAATAACCGATAACGGACCAGTGTTGTCTTTCAATACTTATAATACTGTTGTTCATACATTCTCTAATCCTGAGGATGTGGCTTCTACAGGTAATAAGGAAAATCCGAATGATGAGACAGGAACCGGTATTGGCGGTGATTATGAATTCATTATTGTTGACGCTCCAGAGGACGCATCATACATGATGTTGAAAGGAAAGAAGCGTGGAACATACAATCTTCTTACTCCAGTAGAGGAAGGTGTTGATTTTGAAAGTTATCTTGCTGATGTAAAGGCTTTCCAAAACAAGATGTTCTCAACTTCAAGTCCATCGTCTGATTATTTGCATCGTGGCGACAAGGTATATGTATTTGATGATGGTAATACTGGTGTGCCTGCAATTTATCCTTGGGGACAGGATAAGGTTATGGCTTCTGGCTTTAACCCATTCCTTATAACGAAGCGTGGTGATGACTATTATCTTCGTTTCCGTGATGCTTTCCAGGATGACGACATAACAGTTCAGGACTTTAAGTATATTCCTGAGAAGGATATATTCCAGAGTGTGGATAATGAGAATTACTACATTTGTGGAGATACTGCTTCAAATTTCTTTGACAAGTCTATTTCTACAAAGCGTGAGTGGAGAATAACCACATCGTCAAGTATGTCGGAAACTGTAAAGAGTCAGATTCAAAAGATATCAACAGCTTTCAAGAAGATAAACAAGAGTTATACGTTTAAGTATTTTGCACTGAAAGGTGGAAATGCAGACAATACTATTGTCCTGTCATGTTATTATGGTAATTCTAATGCAGCTTTCAATTACTCATATAAGATAGAAGGCGATGTATGCACTTTGACATATACGGGGTGTAATGCTGCTGCTCAGAACATACTTAATGCGATACCGGATTTGTCTGACTTTATAAATATGCTTTCGCAAAGTTTTGGACTTAACGGTGGAGAAACCAATTTCGATATGTCTGAGATAAAGTTGTCAAGTACATCTGACAGCAATTTATGGTTTAATGTAGTTCTAAAATAGTGTTTAATTAAAAATAAATGATTATGAAAAAGTCAGTTTTACTAACTTCTGCTTTTATGCTTGCAGCATCATTTGCCAATGCACAGTCGGTTGATAAGGCAAATGCTCCTGTAATGTTGAAAAATTTTGCAGCAATGAAGAATGCTGTTGCTGTAGAAGGAAAAGCTCCAATGAAGAGCTATGAGAATGGTGTTTACTATTCTCGTCCTGTCGGAACAGTTTTTAATGGTATAACAAGTGAATTCCGTGCTTATAACCAGTCTCTTCTAATTGTTCCTCCGTTTACAGAACTTGTGTTCAAGAATCAGACTCAAGATCCTTCTAAAACAGTTTGGTCATATAATGGACGTGAATTGACAGCTGATGAGAATGGTGATTTGAACTTCGGTACACTTGGTGCTTATGATTCAGAAAAAGCTGGTGCTTATTACTATTATCCAAAATTGTCTACAACAGACGGTAAGAGTTCATTCACATTAGGAGAATGGAACGAAAATGGTGGAGGTATAATGGTTGACTCTATCTCTGATCTGAGCTTTGTAGACAAGGGAGCTGGCTACTATGCTTTCTCACAGAACACTTTCCCTTCTTCATTCTTGTATGCAAACGAGAAAATTGGAGATACAGGGTTTACAGCAACCTCATTCATTACATATTATGAGAAGCCGATATCTCCTCTTTATGTAGAGTATGTCAACCTTCCTTATATGTGGTATTCAGCAAATCCTCTGCCTGCAAATACACCTATAACAATGACATTTGTTGAGACTACAACAAGTGAGGATGGTACTCCTCAGCTTACTGACAATGTGCTTGGTACTATGACAGGTACTGCAGAAAATCTT
This sequence comes from uncultured Prevotella sp., assembly GCA_934217675.1. Taxonomy (GTDB): domain Bacteria; phylum Bacteroidota; class Bacteroidia; order Bacteroidales; family Bacteroidaceae; genus Prevotella. Next base: position 8,662 of record CAKQCV010000031.1, read on the forward strand.
TCTTTGATTAATGAGTCGCAGACTTCTTATACACCAACTGGAATGCTTTATATATACATGCTTCAGCTTGCTAACAGATCAACTGATGACTTTGGTAACCCAACAGTAGAACCAATCGTTATCAACAAGCCTTTTGCTGTAATGGTTTCTGGCTTTGATGCTGAGGGCGTTCATGCTGGTTTGTATGGCTGTGAAATTAAGGATGAGGATTTGACAGCTTCTCCATATCCAACTTACATGGTTTCTGTTAAAGATGGTGAAGAAGACAGATGGTATCGTTATAACCAGACACAGTTGTTCTATAGCTTCCATGGAGGTTTCGACTATGTTAACCCAATGGAAAATGGTCAATATAGCGACGGTACTAAAGTTTCAGATTTGAACCAGCTCAAGGTTTCTGCCGATGGCAGTACTGTTGAGAATGTTGGTGGTGGTGCAGATATGAATTATGCTGTTATGTATTGTGCATTCAATTGGATTGATAGCGAATCAGAGTCTGAGAACTATACAACAGAACTTCCTGAATGGATAAAGGAAATCCAGTATAACCAGGCATCTGCTGGTACAACATACATTTCTGTGTCATGTGATGCTCTTCCTGCAGGTGTTAAGGGTCGTGGTGCGAAGTTGTACTTCACTGGTCACGGATTTACTTCTGACGTGCCTCTCTATGTTCTTCAGGGCGATTATACTAAGGCTGAGGCTGATGCAACAGGTATCTCAATCGTTTCTGCAGACAAGAACAAGAATAACAACAACCGTGTATACAATCTTGCTGGTCAGCAGGTAAGCAAGGACTATAAGGGTCTTGTTATCAAGAATGGTGCTAAAGTATTGGTAAAATAATACAGAACACAAATTTGTGGCATAAGTCATAAATTATATTATAGAGTCGCAGTCTGGTTATGACTGCGACTCTTTTGTTATTATTAGTGAAAAACATATTTGTTGTATTTAAAATTAGTTTTTTTCTGTCTTCTGGTTTCTGATTTGCTGAAAAAAATGTTGAAGATAAAACATTTGTTTGTATATTTGCATATTGGTAAAAGAGTATTTATGTTTTATTTAAATTGAAGTAAAGATATGAAAAAGAAACTTGCTGTGTCTTTTTTGTCCATGGCTGTTGCTTTGTCTGTAAATGCTGTTCCGGCTTTACATAAACTGTTCCCGATGAAGCAGACGGATGGAACAACTGTAATGTTGTATAAAAACGGAAACGGAGGTCTTGCATTTTATACAACTCCCGACAATCATGTTGTATTGCCTAATGCCAACGGAACACTATGCTATGCACAGGAAAAGGATGGAGTGATTTCCGTTACGGATATTTTGGTTCACGATATTGAAGCGCGTACACCAGAGGAAAAGACATTCATTATGTCAAGTGCGTTAAAGCCATCAGACGAGGCGGTTGTAAGGTTTGTTGCCACTAATCAAACCGTAACTCATAATGGTCCGCAGAAAGCATTGTATGTCTCTACAGAAGATGGATTGGGAAAATACGGCACAAGTGGCATGGGATCGGTTCCTTCCATTGGTTCTCCAATCGTACCTGTCATAATGGTGGAGTTTGCAGATAAGAAATTCCAGGAAAGCATGACTGTAGAAAAGTTTTCAAGGTTTATGAACGAAGAAGGCTATAGTGAGGACAATAATTATGAACGTGGATCGGTGAAGGACTATTTCAAATCGCAGAGCCGTGGGCTGTTTAACCCGACATTTGATGTCGTGGGAAAAGTCACTATGTCGAACGGATATGCTTATTATGGCGAAAACAATACACCGGGAGAACATGGAACTGGCGATAAGCATGCTCGCATTATAGCAATGTTGAAAGAGGCAGTAAGTGGTGCGATAAGTCAAGGTGCTGACTTTAATAAATATACCGTAAACGGTAGAATTCCGAATGTAATCATTTATTATGCTGGCTGTGGCGAAGCAACTGGTGGTGATCCTAATACAATATGGCCTCATGAATATGATTTGCCAATCTATTCGGGTTCAATAAGTGGTTTTAATTTTAACTCATATTTTGTAGGAAATGAGCTGAATGGAACAGAGCCAAATACTCGTGTTATGGGTATGGGAGTTATGGTACATGAGTTGTGTCATGCCTTAGGATTGCCAGATTTCTATGTGACAGATTATAACTATTCAGGAAATTGTGCTATGGGTGGTTGGTCTGTCCTTGACAATGGTGAATATGATAGTGATGCCTATGCTCCTGTAGGTTTCAATGCGTATGAACGTAGTTGTCTCGGATGGCTTGATATAAAGGAATTGAAAGATGGGGAAGCCGTAAATCTTGCTCCTGAGGATATTCAGAATGGGGATAACAGCGTTACTGGCGAAACAAACACAGATTTGGCAGTTATGTTCCGCAACCCAAATAACTATAAAGAATATTTCATATTGGAAAACCGTCAGCCAGGTACATGGCATCAGTCTTCGAATGGTTCTGGACTGCTTGTCACTCGTGTTGCTTATGACCTCAATACATGGCGAAGTAATGCTGTAAATAATATACAGAGTTACCAACGTGTGAAAGTTATTACGGCTTCAGGGCGTAAGATGTCGGGTAATGACGCAACATCCTCAGACTTGTATGGAAATGGCGTTAACAGTATACCTGAGTTTATGTTTATTGATGGAACGAAATATACAGAGGCTCCAATATACAAGATTATCAAGCAGCCAAATGGTGTGATAACATTTAGCTTCAAAGATAAGACCGCTGACAGTAACTATTCTGTAAGTAATGCTGAAGTGTTTGATAAAGTAACTGATGTCAGTACTCTTACAGCAAATGACAAAGTTATCTTTGTGAATGAAGCAGATAAAGTAGCAATGGCATCGTTTATGAATAACGGTAATCGCAATGTGGTGAGCGTGAAAATTGAAAATGGACAGGTTTATGGAAATGAGTCTGTAATGAAATTCTCGCTCTTGAAAGCTGCCTCTGGTGCAGGATGGGGCTTTAGATCTGTTGACAACAACCAGTATATGGGAGCTTCAACTGCTGGTATCAAAAGTACAGCAAAGGGTGATGCTTCATGTATGGCTACAGTAAATATCACAGACGGAAACGCATCTGTCGTGTTTGGTGGAACGCAGGCTCGCAAGAACCTCAGCTACAATTCCGACAATGTGTGCTTCTCTTGCTATAATGCACCGCAGGAGAATATTCAGATTTACCGTCTTTCTTCATCAACAGGTATAAAAAATGTTGAGCTTGCTCAGAGCGAGAAAGCAAACGGTCGCATGTTTAACCTTGCAGGACAGCATGTGGATAAAGGTTATAAAGGCATTGTTATTGTAAATGGCAAGAAGATATTGAAGAAATAACAAGAACATTTTGAATGTATACTGAAAGGGTCATGGTTTTCACATAAATGTGAAACTGTGGCTCTTTTTGTTTTTATCGTTTTGCACATTAGATTATTTATATTATATTTGCAAAGACAATATTGTCGCAAAATAAAAAGCCAATTATGTTGTATAACAATATTGAAGAAATCTCCGTGACAGGCGCAAAGCGGATTTACATAGGACCGAGCATTGATGATGACCTCTTGTTGTTCCCTGAGTTCCACGATATGTCTACACCTGGTATTCCGAAGCGAATGAATTGTCTTTTTGTTGCTCTTTGCCTTAAAGGAGAGGCACGTTATACTGTTGATACGGAAGAACGTGTGGTGAAGCCAAACGATGTTATTATAATCAGTGAAGGACAGGTGGTGAACAATAGCCAGTTCAGCTCAGACCTTAGTGGAATTGCAATTATGATGTCTGAGAATTTCTTCAATGAGGTAATGCAAGGCATTCACGATATATCATCGCTGTTTCTATTTTCAAGAAGCCATCCAGTGTTTGGGCTCCGTGCCGATGAGGTGGATAATCTTGTAACTTATTTTAAACTGATACAAACAAAAGTAGAGACTCTTGGGCATAACTTCAGGCGTGATGTGGTGCGTTCGCTTATTGCGGCGATGATATATGATATAAGTCATGTAATGTATGATGTGCAGCAGGCTGCTGTTAGAAAACCGACTCGTGCAGAGTCTATTTTCACAGACTTTATAAAACTTGTGGAACAGAATTTTCGTACTGAACGCCGTGTGTCATGGTATGGCGAACAACTATGCATAACTCCGAAATATTTGTCAGAAACAGTGAAAACGGTGAGTCACCGTACACCGAACGAGTGGATAGACAAATATGTTACTCTTGAATTGCGTGTGCAACTAAAGAATACATCAAAGAGTATAAAGGAGATAGCAGAAGATCTTAATTTCCCCAACCAGTCTTTTCTTGGAAAATTTTTTAAGGAGCATGTGGGAATGTCGCCTTCTGACTTTAGAAAAAAATAAAGCCAATCCATTAGGAAAGGCTTTATTTTGATAAGTATATTCATTTTCTGGCTGAGTGGAGTAATTGTTCCGCCATTGTTTCAAGTTCGCTATACCACTCCTCACCGAAACGTCTTGTAAGTGGACCTTTCAGAAACTTGTATACAGGCAAGTCAAGCTCTTTACCTTTTCTTACTGCATCTTTACATACATCCCAACGGTTATAGTTAAGTCCTACGAATTCGTTGCCGAGTTTTTTCTCTCGGATAGGATAAAGGGCACAACTTATAGGTTTGCAGAAATCTGTAAGTTTTCCTTTGCGCCATGCACGTTCGAGAGCACACAGGCAGCATCCGTTCTCATAGCAAGTGAAAACACAGTCTTTGCCACCAACGATACTTGTCACTAAATCACCATCGCGGTCGGCATAAGCCACACCTTGCTTGTCGATTACAGCCTGTGCCTGTGCCGAAAGATCATTCCATACTGTGTCGACAGAATTTTCTATTTGGGCAATTTCGTCAAGAGTTACTGGAGCACCAGCATCCCCTTCAACACAGCAAATGCCATGACAAGCATCAAGGTCGCAACAGAATCGCTCTGTTATTATGTCAGGTGACAGTAGAACATCGCCAATCTGAAGTATTGGAGGGTAAGATGGGTTTTCATCATTCTCTATAAATGGAGATTGTGATGGCTGAAAAGATTTATTATGAGTATTGTCCATATCTAATTATATAAATTCAGTTGATTTTAGTTCTTGTTAATACCTTGCTGTTATTGACTACCATTTAATAGGCTTCTCACCGTGGGCAATGAGATATTCGTTACAGCGTGAAAAATGGTGGTTGCCGAACCAACCGCCACGGTTTGCAGATAAAGGAGAAGGGTGTACAGATTGCAGCACAAGATGTTTCGATTGGTCGATAAGCTGCGCCTTGCTCCTTGCATATCCACCCCAAAGAATAAATACCAAATTGTTTCGTTCAGCATTTAAAGCCTTAATAGCGGCATCGGTAAACAGTTCCCATCCCTTGCGCTGGTGGCTTGCAGCCTGATGCGCTCTTACTGTTAGTGTGGCATTAAGTAACAACACTCCCTGTTCTGCCCATCTGGTGAGGTTGCCAGAATGAGGAATAGGAGCACCTGTGTCCATTTGTATTTCCTTGAAAATGTTTTGCAGCGATGGCGGAAATGGTATGCCATCGCAAACCGAGAAACTCAATCCATGTGCTTGTCCTGGCTCATGATAAGGGTCTTGTCCGATAATCACTACCTTGACTTTATCGAAAGGACAAAGATTAAAGGCATTGAAAATAAGATTGCCAGGAGGATAGCATGTAGTATGCATATATTCGGAGCGTACAAAATTGGTAAGATCAACAAAATATTGTTTGTTGAACTCATCTCCAATATGCTCTTTCCATGATGATTCTATTTTTACGTTCATGATGTTTTGATGTTATATCACAAATGTACGGAGAAATATCATTTTTACCAACAGAAGATAAATGTTTTTGTTCAGTAAGAAGTATCTTTGCTAAAAAAAAAGAAATTTAATACATTATATAATGTGGAATGTGAAACTTTTTCTTACTTTTGCAGCCAAAATAAAAAATAATGGTGCAGCGATGGCTGCACAAAACATTAACTACACAAGATATGCAAGAAAATCTGGTAATAGTAGAGAGCCCGGCAAAGGCAAAGACTATTGAGAAATTCCTGGGCAGTGATTATAAGGTGATGTCAAGCTACGGACATATTCGTGACTTGAAGAAAAAGGAAATCAGTATCAACTTGAAAACACTTCAGCCCGATTATGAAATACCTGAAGAAAAGAAAAAGCTTGTAGCCGAACTGAAGGCAAATGCAAAGAATGCCGATAAAGTGTGGCTCGCATCCGATGAGGACCGCGAGGGAGAGGCTATATCTTGGCATCTATGCGAGGTGCTTGGACTTGATGAAAAAAACACTAACAGAATTGTGTTTCACGAAATTACTAAACCCGCAATCCTTGAGGCTATAAACAATCCAAGATATCTGAACATGAATCTTGTCAATGCACAACAGGCTCGTCGTGTGCTCGACCGCCTTGTGGGATTCAAGATATCACCAATACTTTGGCGTAAAGTGAAACCGGCACTCTCGGCCGGACGTGTGCAAAGTGTTGCAGTAAGACTGATTGTTGAAAGAGAAAGAGAAATTCAAGCTTTTAAAACAGAACCTTACTATAGGGTAAATGCAATTTTCACTACTGTAGGTAGCGATGGCAAGAAAGTTGAGCTTAAAGCAGAACTTGATAAACGCTTTAAATCTCATGATGATGCTATGGCTTTCTTGGAAATGTGTAAAACAGCAGAGTTTAGCGTAAGTGATGTTAGTAAGAAACCACTAAAGAGAACACCAGCTCCGCCTTTTACTACTTCAACTCTGCAGCAGGAAGCAGCGAGAAAGCTTGGATATACCGTATCACAGACAATGATGCTTGCACAGCATCTTTATGAGAGCGGAAAGATAACTTATATGCGTACCGATTCTGTAAATCTGTCGTCGCTATGTTTGAATTCCTGCAAGGATGCTATCGTAAAGAACTGGGGAGAGAAATATCACAAGACACGCCAGTATCATACACACTCTAAGGGTGCTCAAGAGGCTCATGAGGCAATTCGTCCTACATATATGGAAAACAACAGTATCGAAGGTACTGCACAGGAACGTAGACTATATGAACTAATATGGAAACGTACTGCTGCTTGCCAAATGGCTGATGCACAGATAGAGAAAACAACTGTAGGAATAGCCTTAAAACAAGAAGACGGAACATTTGCTGAGGAGAAGTTCGTCGTTAATGGTGAAGTTGTGAAATTTGATGGATTCTTGAAAGTATATCGTGAGTCGTCAGACGATGACGATAATAATGCAGAACTTTCTTCAAATCAACTTCCATCAATGGCTGAGGGTGATAAACTGCAGAGGGCTGAAATAGTGGCAACGGAACGTTTTAGTCAGGGACCTTTAAGATACACCGAAGCAAGTCTTGTACACAAGATGGAGGAATTGGGTATAGGACGTCCGTCAACGTATGCTCCGACAATAAGCACAATACAACAGCGAGGATACGTGCAGAAAGGTGACAAGAAGGGTGACGATAGAGAATATACTGTAGACACGCTGAAAGGAAACACTGTGACAAATGTTATAAAGAGCGAGACTGTAGGAAGCGACAAGGGAAAATTGTTGCCAACGGATATCGGACTTGTCGTTAACGATTTCTTGCTTGAACATTTCCCTACAGAACTTGACTATAACTTTACTGCAAATGTAGAACAGCAGTTTGATGCAATTGCCGATGGCAAAGAACAGTGGACAGATATGCTTAAAGACTTCTATAGTAAGTTTGAGCCGACTGTGGAGAAAACCATGAACAGTAGACAAGAGCACAAAGCAGGAGAGCGACAGTTGGGTATAGACCCCAAAAGTGGCAAGCCAGTGTTTGTAAAGATTGGACGATTTGGGCCAGTCATACAGATAGGAAGTGCTGAGGATAAGGAGAAACCACGCTTCGCACAGTTGCCTAAAGATAAGAGTATGGAAACTATTACACTTGACGAAGCTCTTGAACTATTTAAATTGCCACGTACTCTTGGTGATTTTGAAGGTACACCTGTCGTAATAGGAGCAGGACGATTTGGACCATACATCTTGCATAACAAGAAATATGTTTCGCTACCGGCAAATGAAGACCCTCTGACAATAAAGCTCTCTACAGCTGTTGCACTTATAGAACGTCGTCGTATAGAGGACAACATGCGTCATTTGAAGAAATTTGGCGAGGAACCGAATTTGGAGGTGATGAAGGGAAAATATGGACCGTACCTTGTGTATAATGGAAAGAATTACCGTTTGCCTAAGAATATGCATGAGCGTGCAGCTGAGCTTACTCTTGAAGAATGTATGAGTGTTATAAACAGTACAGTAAAGAAATAAAAACAATCAGCCTATGCGAAGAATAATCCTTATCGGTTACATGGGGGCCGGAAAAACTACAGTAGGGAAAGAACTTGCAAAAAGTTTGGGACTAATGTTTTACGATCTTGATTGGTATATTACCAGTCGTATGCACCGTTCCGTGGCACAAATTTTTGAGGCAAGTGGCGAAGATGGTTTTCGCCAAGTGGAGCGCAGTATGCTTCATGAAGTTGCCGAATTTGAAAATGTCGTGATAAGCTGTGGCGGTGGCACACCATGTTTTTTCGATAATATGGATTACTTAAATAAGCAGGGCGAGACTGTATATTTGAAAGCAACACCACAAGTTCTGTATGCTCATCTGAAAATGGGAAAGAGTGTCAGACCTTTGTTGTTAAACAAAACACCAGAACAAGTAGAAGCTTTTGTTAAAGAACAGCTTTCACAGCGAGAGCAATTCTACTGCAAGGCAAAACATGTGCTCGATGTAAATCTCCTTGACAGCTTTGAAAAGATAAATATCTCTGTAGAGAAAATTAAAGATATGCTGGCTTTATAACCTATTGTATAAAATAAACGAAAGAAATGAAGAAATGGACTGTTGAAGACTCTAAGGAGTTGTACAACATGGGAGGATGGGGAACATCCTATTTTGGAATAAACGATAAGGGTGACGTTTATGTTACACCATGCAAGGACAATACGCAGATAGACTTGCGTGATGTTATGGACGAATTGGCTCTAAGAGACATCTCGGCCCCCGTGTTGCTCAGATTCCCCGATATCCTCGACAATCGAATTGAAAAAACATCAAGCTGCTTTGAAAAAGCTGCTAAAGAGTATGGATATAAAGGCGAAAGCTTTATCATATATCCAATAAAGGTCAACCAAATGCAGCCTGTGGTGGAAGAGATTATAAGTCATGGACGCAAATTCAACCTTGGATTGGAAGCAGGATCAAAGCCGGAGCTGCATGCCGTCATTGCTGTGCAGTGTCAGAGTGATTCCCTTATTATATGCAATGGATACAAAGATCAAAGCTATATAGAATTGGCTCTGCTTGCACAAAAGATGGGAAAGCGTATCTTTATTGTAGTTGAGAAACTCAATGAACTTGAGATAATAGCTCGTACTGCAAAGAAACTTAATGTAAAGCCAAATCTTGGTGTAAGAATAAAACTTGCATCTTCGGGAAGTGGAAAATGGGAAGGAAGTGGCGGAGATGCAAGTAAGTTCGGACTTACAAGTTCTGAGCTTCTCGCTGCTCTTGAGATTCTTGAGAAAAAAGGAATGAAAGACTGCTTGAGACTGATACATTTCCATATTGGAAGCCAAATAACTAAAATACGTCGTATACAGACGGCTTTAAGAGAAGCATCGCAGTTTTATATCCAGCTCCACAAAATGGGATATAATGTAGAGTTCGTTGACTGTGGAGGAGGCTTGGGGGTTGATTATGACGGTACCCGTTCTTCAAATAGTGAGAGTAGTGTGAACTATTCCATTCAGGAATATGTGAACGACTGCCTTTACACTTTTATTGAGGCGGCAGATGCAAATGGAATAAAGCATCCGAATATAATAACTGAAGGCGGACGCTCTTTGTCTGCACACCATTCAGTGCTTGTGATAGATGTACTTGAAACAGCATCCTTGCCAGAGATGAATGAGGAATATGAACCTGGACCTGATGCCCATAAACTTGTAAAAGACCTTTATGATATATGGGATAATCTGAACCCACGCACCATGATGGAAGACTGGCATGATGCAGAGCAAATAAGAGAGGAAGCTCTTGATTTGTTTAGCCATGGAATGGTTGATCTGAAAACACGTGCCGAAATAGAAAGAATGTACTGGAGTGTTTGTCGTGAGGTGAATAGTATGGCAAAGAATCTGAAACATCTGCCTGAAGAATTGAAAGGACTCGATAAGCTTCTTGCAGATAAATATTTCTGTAACTTTTCGCTTTTCCAATCGTTGCCAGATAGTTGGGCAATTGATCAGTTGTTCCCGATAGTTCCATTGCAACGTTTAGACGAAAGACCAACACGCAGTGCCACAATACAAGATATAACTTGCGACAGCGACGGTAAGATAGCAAATTTTGTTACTAACCGAAACCTGTCTCACATACTTCCTGTACATACAGTGAAGAAGACCGAACCATATTATCTTGGTGTCTTCCTTGTTGGAGCTTATCAAGAGATACTTGGTGATATGCACAACTTGTTTGGCGATACCAATGCTGTGCATATTTCAGTAAAGGATGGTAAGTATCATATTGACCAGATCTTTGATGGCGAAACAGTTGAAGAAGTGTTGAGTTATGTACAATATAATCCGAAGAAACTTGTGCGTCAATTGGAGATATGGGTTACAAAAAGCGTAAAGGCTGGAAAGATATCACTTGAGGAAGGAAAGGAATTCTTGTCAAATTATCGTTCAGGACTTTATGGATATACATATTTGGAATAAAGGAATGAATAATCTAACTATAGTTAAAGTGGGCGGTGCCGTTGTTGAAGACGACAACCGCCTTGCTGCTTTACTTGACAGCTTCAGTCAATTAAAAGGTAGAAAAGTACTTGTGCATGGTGGAGGACGTAGTGCTACTAAGATAGCCACATTGCTTGGTATAGAGAGTAAGATGGTTAATGGCAGAAGAATTACCGACCATGAGATGTTACGGGTGGTAACCATGGTATATGGCGGACTCGTTAATAAAAATATTGTAGCACAACTTCAAAAGAAAAAAATAAATGCTGTTGGTCTGACAGGAGCCGATATGAACGTTGTACAGTCTCATAAGCGTCCAGTAAAAGATGTAGACTATGGATTTGTTGGGGATGTTGATTGCGTGGATGGAAAACAGCTGTCGCTGTTGATAGAAGCAGGAATAACACCAGTTATGGCTCCACTTACACATGATGGAAATGGAAATATCTTAAACACCAATGCTGACACTATAGCATCAGAAACAGCTAAAGCACTTTCTTCATATTATGACGTAACATTGGTATACGCCTTTGAGAAGAATGGAGTGCTTGCTAATCCTGATGATGACAATAGCGTGATAAGAAAGATAGATAAAGAAAAATTTGAGGAATGTGTTGCAAATGGAACAATATCCGGAGGAATGTTGCCAAAACTTGAGAATGCATTCACTGCAATTGCCGAAGGCGTAAAAAAGGTGGCAATAACTAAAGATACGGATATTGCAGTAGAGAAAGGTACCTTTATATTCTAAATAATTGTTAAATAAGAAAACTTTTTGCACTTTCTGTAACTTTCTTAAGGTTGGATCGTCTAATATAATAGAGGCAAATGAAAAATATCAGTTTCAAAAACGATGTCTTGCCGTTGAAAAACGTGCTTTATCGACTTGCACTCCGCATTACGATGAATAGAGAGGAAGCCGAGGATGTTGTTCAAGACACACTGATGAAAGTCTGGGATCGTAGGGATACATGGCAAGATATCGATTCGATAGAGGCTTTCAGTCTTACGATATGCCGGAATATAGCTTTGGACAAGACGAAACGAATGTCAAGAAAAGACGAATCGCTTGACCAAAAAGACTATGAACCAAGTGCTTCTGCGGTTGTAACTCCTGATGAGCGGACTGAGCAGAAAGATTTGTTGAATATGGTGAGACGTATTATTGATGGCTTACCGGAAAAACAAAAAACATGTATGCAGCTTCGTGATTTTGAAGGGAAGTCATATAAGGATATTGCTAAAGTCCTTTCTATAACAGAAGAACAGGTTAAGGTGAATATTTACAGAGCTAGACAAGCTGTAAAGCAAAAGTTTAACGAAAATGCAGAATATGGATTATAAATACATCGAACAACTATTGGAGCGCTTTTGGAATTGCGAAACTTCTGTAGAAGAAGAAACAATACTGAAAACATTCTTTAGTCAAGAAGACATTCCGGCAGAACTCTTAAAATACAAGAGCCTGTTCGTTTATGCCGTAGAAGAGCCTAAGGTTGATATGCTTGGCGAGGACTTCGATGCTAAAATGGAAACTCTCATTGGAGAAAATGAACCGGTGAAAGCTCGTGTGATTCCTTTCCGCCAGCGTCTGTTGCCATTGTTTAAAGCGGCAGCAGTAGTAGCTATCATACTCACTCTCGGCAATGCATCGCAGATGGCATTCTATGAAGAGCAGGATAATGATTCTGCAGCAGTGGCTTCATTGCCGAAAGTGCAGAGTGGACCATCTGTAGCTATGGGAGGCGATTCTGTGAAAATCGACACGCTTAAAAAAACAGCTGTCGTGAAAAATATACTTAAATAAGATAAATTTCTATGCTTTCTCAAAATAATAATCATGTTTAGTAAAACAACTCAGAAGCTGTGAAGCTTCTTCTCTCAAATTTTTCATAACATACTAACGTAAAGGTCGTCATAGGGTAATTCCATAGACGACCTCTTTTTTTCTCTCATTTTATAAATTACATCTTAACATTTTCTATCTTGCATATTTTACCGTAACTTTGTATGGTTTTTTTTGGTAAATGTAAAAGTATATATGGATTACAATACGATAACTCTTGATTGCGGACTGAGAGTAATACATCTTTCATCAACCTCACCGGTGGTATATTGTGGATATGAAGTTTGTGTGGGAACAAGAGATGAAGAGTGTGGAGAAGAAGGCATGGCACATTTTTGTGAACATACCACATTTAAAGGAACAACAAAGCGAACGGCAATGCAAATATTGAACTGTTTGGAAAGTGTAGGGGGAGAACTTAACGCTTTTACCAATAAGGAAGATACTGTATACTATTCTGCAATATTGAAAGAACATTTTCCACGTGCTGTAGAGTTGCTCACAGATATTGTCTTCAGCAGCACATATCCACAGAATGAGATAGACAAGGAAGTTGAAGTGATATGTGATGAGATAGAAAGCTACAACGACTCACCTGCAGAATTGATATACGATGATTTCGAAAATGCTATATTTGCAGGACATCCACTTGGGCACAATATTCTTGGAGATGCTGAAACACTTCGTAAGTATACAACCGAAGATGCCGTACGCTTTACAAAGAAATTTTATAAGCCCCAAAATTCTATTTTTTTTGTCTATGGCAATGTGGAGTTTAAAGATGTTGTGAGGCTTCTGAAGAAAAGCACGCAAGGTCTTACAGCTGCAAAACCACTGGTCGATATTACACCTAAAATAGCTCTGTCAGAGTATACACCGCAAACGGTAAAACATGATCGTGGAACTCATCAGGCACATGTAATGATTGGCAATAGGGCATACAGTGTTCATGATAGAAGAAGAATGCCACTATATTTGCTTAATAATATACTTGGTGGACCAGGAATGAATGCACGCTTCAATATATCGTTGCGGGAGAAAAATGCTTTGGTTTATACTGTAGAGAGTACAATGATGTGCTATTCTGATACGGGACTGTGGTGTACATATTTTGGATGTGACCCTAAGGACGTGAAAAAATGTTTGAAACTTGTAAGACGTGAACTCGACAAAGTAATGCAGCATCCGCTGACCGATACCCAACTAAATGCTGCAAAGCGTCAAATAAAAGGTCAAATAGGTGTGGCTTGCGACAATAGAGAAAGTTTTGCCCTTGACTTCGGAAAAACCTTTCTGCATTACGGCTGGAAAAAAGACGTGACAAAATTGATGGAAGATATTGATAATATTACGATAGAGGAAATACAAGCAGTAGCTTGTGATATATTTGAACAAGACAAGCTAACAACGTTGGTTTATGAATAATTAGGGTATCTATTGCCGAAAAATGTTTAAATTCTATTTCTTTAGAAACATTTTTCGAAGAAATAGTAACGTATGTGAAAAAGTTAGGTTATTTTTGCATAGTTAAAGTAACATTCGGAATGGAAGTAACAAAGAAAACAATTGACATAGACAAGATACTTAAAGACAAGATGGGAAGCAAAGCGGAGCGTGTGCCTCAATTGCTTGTCAGATGGCTTAAACATATAGTTCATCAAGATCAGGTTAATGCTTTTTTATGGGAAAGTCGTGAACATAAAGGCGTAGAATGGCTTGAAGACTGTGTGAAGTATCTTGATATGACACTTGATATAGTGGGTAAAGAGAATCTTCCTGACAAGGATGATGGAAAGTTATACACCTTTGTTAGCAATCATCCGCTTGGTGGAGTTGATGGCGTAGCACTTGGTGCAATAATTGGCAGGCATTATGATGGAAAGTTTCGTTATCTTGTAAATGATTTACTAATGAATCTTCCAGGACTTGCTCCGCTATGTATTCCTATCAATAAAACAGGAAACCAAAGTCGTAATTTCCCGGCAATGGTAGAGGCTGGATTCAGTAGCGATAATCACATGTTGATGTTTCCGGCAGGTTTGTGCTCACGAAGAATAAATGGTGAAATACACGATATACCATGGACAAAAACGTTCATTTCGAAAAGTGTGGAATACCACAGGGATATTATACCAATTCATTTTGGAGGGCATAATTCGAAATTCTTCTATAGCCTTGCCAATATATGTAAGAAACTTGAAATAAAGTTTAACATTGCAATGCTGTTCCTTGTTGATGAGATGTATAAGAATGTGCATAAAGAATTTCGTGTTGCCATAGGAAAGCCAATACCTTGGCAGACTTTTGACAAAAGTAGAACTCCGAAAGAGTGGGCTAAGTATGTCGAAGACAAGGTCTATGAACTATGATGATAGTCAATTAACTCTATTTGGGAGAGAAGTCGATTAGCTTTATATAATAAAAAATTGGGCATTGCCCCTGCAGAAACAATATCAATAATTGAAAATGGAACAAGATATAATCCAGCCTATTGACAAAGAGCTGTTGAAAAAGGAGCTGACACCAGAACGTCAACTGCGCATGACAAACAAAAGCAACAATGAAATTTATATCATTACAGCTCATAATGCGCCAAACGTGATGAAGGAAATTGGTCGCCTTCGTGAAATCGCTTTTCGTGAAGCTGGTGGCGGAACGGGCAAAAGTATGGATATTGACGAGTTTGATACCATGCCCAATTGCTATAAACAGCTTATTGTGTGGAATCCTGAAGCAGAGGAGATAATAGGTGGCTACAGATATATACTTGGAACAGAAGTTGATGTGGATGACAACGGACAGCCTATTCTTGCAACAAGCCACATGTTTTATTTCTCAGAGAAGTTTATGGCGGATTATATGCCGCAAACCATTGAACTTGGACGTTCTTTCGTGTCATTGCCATACCAAAGTTCAAGAATGGGAGCAAAGAGCCTTTTTGCTCTTGACAACCTTTGGGATGGTCTTGGAGCATTGACTGTTATAATGCCTAATGTGAAATATTTCTTTGGCAAGATGACGATGTATCCGTCTTATATCCGTAAGGGTAGGGATATGATTCTTTATTTTTTGAAGAAACATTTTGATGATAAGGAGAATCTTGTAATTCCGATGGAACCACTGAAAATTGAAACAGATCCGGAAGAACTCAAGGCTTTGTTTTGTGAAGATGACTTTAGGGCAGACTATCGCATACTTAACCGCGAAATCAGAAAAATGGGTTATAACATTCCACCGCTTGTTAATGCGTATATGAATCTCAGTCCTACAATGAAGCTTTTCGGTACGGCAATCAATGATGGATTTGGAGATGTTGAGGAAACAGGAATTCTTATCGCAGTTGATGAGATTCTTGAGGAGAAACGCATGCGTCATATAGATTCTTATATAAAGGAGCATCCAGAGGCACTAAACCTTACAAGTGGTGCCAATCCTATTATTTACAAAGAGAAATAGATTTTCTTTTGTCTGATTTTATACTCAATAAGTATGGTGAAGTTGATAAAAGCTATTATAGTTGTCCTTTTTGTTACAGTGGGATTATGCTCATGTTCGGATGATGGTAATGAAGACAAGGTCGTTTCAGACAATACCATACTTGTGTATATGCCTTGGACAGGAAATGATTCTAATTTATTGTCATGTTTCAAGACAAATATCTTAGACATGAAAGAATCTGTTACGGATTACGGTATTCGTTCCGGTAATCGTATATTGATTTTCTTTTCAGAGTCAGCATCATCCGCTCGACTTTTTGAGCTCAAGAAGGAGAAAGGGAAATGTATTGAAAAGGAACTAAAGCAATACAGCAATCCTGTAGGAACGGCAACAGGTATTGCCGGAATTCTTGCTGATGTGGAAAAAGAATCACCATCATTACATTACTCTATGATAATTGGTGGGCATGGTTTGGGATGGATAAATTCTGATACGTATAATGGTAAGGCAAGTGCATCAGTAAAACGCATTATGTCGATGAAATCTCAAGATTTGCCCTTTACCCGTTTCTTCGGTAGCGTGTCGGATGGCTTTCAGACAGATGTATCAACTCTTGCCGATGGCATCAGGCAGTCTGGTCTTGATATGCGCTTTATCCTGTTTGATGCCTGTAATATGGCGAATGTAGAAACAGTGTATGAATTGAAAGATGTTACGGATTATGTGATAGCCTGTCCAACAGAAATAATGGGGTATGGCATGCCGTATAAACAAATACTGCCGTATCTGTGGGGCACTCCGGATTACAAATCAGTATGCTCAGAGATGATAGACTACTATAAAAAATATACATACGGAGGTTCTGCTTATCCTTATGCCACGATTAGTGTAGTAGATTGCTCGCAACTTGAAGCCTTAGCATATAGAATGCGACTTGTAAATGCTTCAATGAGCGATGAAAACGCTATTGATGGTGTACAGATTCTTGATGGCTATTATCCCCATTTGTTTTTTGACCTTGCTGACTATATTTCGCACTTTTGCAGGGATAATGATTTAGCAGCAGCTTTTCTTGCCCAACTTTCACTTGCTGTTCCATATAAGGGCAATACAGAATTTTTCTATACTGAATTAAGCTTTCCGCATGTTATAAAATTAGACTCATACTGTGGCATTACAGTTTCTGATCCAAGTAAAAACAGTTATGCCTCTGATAAGCAGTCCACTTCATGGTGGAAAGCCACTCATTGAGATGAACCGTATGATTTGTTATCGGTATATGGCTTTCCTATTATATAATAGGAAGACTTATGCCATTGATTTTTTGGTATATGTCGAGAGCGAACACGTCTGTCATGCCACTGATATAGTCAACAACAGCCATAATCCTTGTTTCAAGGTCAGGAGATGTTATATCGTATTGACTGCTCACTCTGCTTATCAATTGTCTTGAATAGAACCTGTCCGGATGAACAGCAGCTTCTGTCATGATTTCCATTAATGTTTCCATAATCTTAAAACCGCTAAGTTCCACGTCAAGCACAGGCTTACTTTTGTATATCTTTTCTATTGATACTTTGGTACATTCCTTATATGCTGAACGTTGAGGCTCAGGGATATTATCTATAAGGCACTCATTGAACGTTCCATTCAATATTTCGTTCTCATGTTCAATGAAAGTTTTTGCACAAGCATTCTCAAGCTTGCCTATAGCACAAGCTCTCATGTATATCACCTTTTCGTTGTCATCGGTTATTCCCTCACTTATAATCCTTTGTTCTATACCTTTTCTTGTGGTTTCATCGAAAAATCCCAATAATAAACGTTTGGTTTCATCGAAAGACAGAATCTTCAGCTTATGTGAATCTTCTATGTCCATTATCTCATAACAGATGTCATCTGCTGCTTCAACCAAGTATACTAATGGGTGGCGACAGAAAGCCATTGGTTCATTGGGGTGTGATTTGCATATAATGCCCAATTCATCGGCAATTTTTTTGAATATCTCCTTTTCTGTATTAAAAAATCCAAACTTGCCGTGATTTCCGGCAAGAGCCGATTCAAATGGATATTTTACGATAGATGCAAGTGTTGTATAAGTCATGACGAATCCACCGTCTCTTCTGCCATTAAATCGGTGAGCCAGCAATCTGAATGCATTGGCGTTGCCCTCAAAGTGAGTAATATCGTTCCATAGCTCTTTGCTGATATAATTTTTTAGAAAAGCTCCTTTTCCTTCTGTGAAGAATGTTTGTATTGCTTTTTCTCCACTATGTCCAAATGGTGGATTTCCCATATCATGTGCAAGACACGCTGTGCTTACAATTGTTCCAATCTCAGGAAACAGAGTGCTTCCAAGTTCTGGATGCTTCTTCTGTAGGGCTGTAGCCACATCATTTCCGAGTGACATACCTACGCTTGCCACCTCAAGACTATGAGTAAGTCGGTTATGTACAAATATGCTGCCAGGCAAAGGAAACACCTGAGTTTTGTTTTGCATACGTCTGAACGGTGCTGAGAAAATAAGTCTGTCATAGTCACGTTTGAATTCGCTACGGTCATCATGCCGCTCTATGTGTCGTTCTTCCTGTCCCAAACGTTTGTTTGATATGAGATCTTTCCAGTTCATGATAATTTATATTAATTCTGTGGCAAAGATAATGCAAAAGAAAATAAAAGCATTATCTTTACACTCAAAATATTAAAACAATATACAAATGAAAATAGCAATATTCTGTTCTGCAAATAACAATATCGATAAAGAATATTTCGATAAAACTGACGAATTGGGTCGCTGGTGTGCTAAAAACGGCCATTCCATCGTGTTTGGCGGTTGTGATATGGGACTTATGGAGTGTGTAGCAAAAGCTGCAATCGAGGAGGGTGGAATGACAATAGGCGTTGTTCCCTCAAAAATAGAAGATAATGGGCATGTAAGCCAATATCTGTCTGTAGAGATTCCATGCAATAACCTTAGCGACAGGAAAGATTTAATGATAGACCGTAGCGATATCATTATTGCTTTGCCAGGTGGATTAGGTACTCTTGATGAAATTTTTACTGTTGCAGCATCTTCCACTATAGGTTATCATCATAAGAAAGTCATTTTGTATAATCTGAAAGGTTTTTGGAATTCACTTATCGCTTTGCTTGATGACCTCCAAGATAAAGGAATGATAAGGGGAGATTATCATGAACATATTGTTGTTGCTGAAACGATAGATGACATAAAGAATTTGATAAAAGAATGATGAAAGTAATGATTTACTATAAAGAATGACAATATATGGGTCACCTGCAAAAGCGTGTGGCAAACTAAACACAATAAAACTCCTAATAGTCCGTTTTAAGAATCAAAAAACGT
>CAKQCV010000032.1 GCA_934217675.1 uncultured Prevotella sp.
CTGTGGGAGAATAAAATTAAAATCCGTCTAAGTACTGCGGATTATCTCATTCCCAATCCGTAAGCCAATCCACTTACTGATTGGGACTATATTTTACTCCCAATCTTCAAGTCTTATATTAGGGATTCTCTGAAAATGCTTCGTGTTGTGCGTCACCAATGTCATCGAATTGTCTAATGCAGTAGAGCCTATCAACAAATCAAATTCATCAATGCGCATACCTTTTGCTTCAAGATGGCTCTTTATCTTTCCATAAGTGCGTAAACTTGGAAAGACTGGCACGATTTCAAAAGAATCTAATATGTATTGAACATCTTGAAATTGAGACGGACGACCAGATTTGCTTGCGCCATAAAACAATTCTGCAATTGTCATTTCCGAAACCATGCAATTTTCTTCACCTCTTTCGAAAATTGTATTCAGAACATTCTTGTTGCCTCTGATAAGAGCTACACAAGCTGTAGTATCGAGAATATACTTTACCATACCAAATCTTTCTGCTCGTAATGTCTTGCAGCTCTTAACTCATCTGCCACCTGTGTTGTCGTCTTCTCATTCTCCCAATTTCCAGAAAAACAAGTTCTAAGATCTGGCTTTGCTTTCTCGACCGTAGATTTTGAACGTATCGTAACTACAAGCTTAGATATAATATCCAACTTGTCATCATCGCTCAACCTTGCCAACATTGGCATATAAAAATCTGAAACTCTTACTGCCTGTTTCATAATTTTCTCCTTTTAAACGTTTAAAAATGTATATACACTGCAAAAATACATTTTTCCCCTCACACCGCCAAACATCTTATTCTATTTTAACCATTTACTTTGCGGAACAAACCATCCTTGCGGAACTGATGGCATAAAGCAACTTTGTAAACCGACTCCAAAAGACCAGGTCCTAAGATATTATACACCTTATAAATGGCACCTCGCATCTTATATGTTATTTCATTGTCTGTCATAAGCACTTGTAATAGACAAAGACCGTAAGGTCTAAAATCTGTGTAAATATTTTATTTTCATTTCACAAACTAAGAAAAATCTGTGTTCATCTGTGCAATCTGTGGGAGAATAAAATTAAAATCCGTCAAAGTCCTGCGGATTATCTCATTCCCAATCCGTAAGCCAATCAACTTACTGATTGGGATTATTCTTTATAAATTCTTAATCAAGAATTCAATAAATTCATCCTTGACATTAGAGATTTCTCCCTTGTCATATACCTCCATAGTCACTTTTCTTCAAGCGAGCGCAAAGAAAGCTTGCTTTCGAATTGCCGAGTGCAGCTTATCTTATGCAAAGATTGTACAAAGTCGAACTTTACAAATTTTCAATCTCATCTCTTGATAAATCCGTCATATTTATGACGGTATCAACATCCATACCAGCAACAAGCATTTTTTTAGCTATTTGAATAGCCTTCATATTCTGTCCTTCCTCACGTCCCTTCTCCAAAGCCGTATCAATAGAATTCTTGACATCACGGTATGCCTTCAAGCTGTCCTCATACTCTTTCAGCTCCGTAGGGGTGAACTTGGCAATCTCCGCTTCCTCGAAGAGTTTGGCGAACACTTTCTCTTTCAGTGCAGCAGGTCGCTCGTCCAACCGAGACAAGTTCTTCAAAACATACAGCCACTTGTCATAAAGCGTGACAAGCTCATCTTCTGTTTTGTTAAACTTAGCAATCTCGACATACTTGAAAGAAAGTTTGTCATTGAATACTTTATGCGTCTTCTTGTCGAGCAAGCTTATATATCGTTCCTCTATCTTTCTCATAATCTTCTCCTTTTTACGCTCTACGGAATTAGATTACAAAGAGACATTTTTCCCCTCACACCGCCAAACTTATTGCTCTATTTTAACCATTTACTTTGCGGAACAAACCATCCTTGCGGAACTGATGGCATAAAGCAACTTTGTAAACCGACTCCAAAAGACCAGGTCCTAAGATATTATACACCTTATAAATGGCACCTCGCATCTTATATGTTATTTCATTGTCTGTCATAATTCAATATTGTTGAAATAAGACCGCAAGGTCTAAAATCTGTGTAAATATTTTTATTATAAATCGCAAAGTAAAGAATATCTGTGTTCATCTGTGTAATCTGTGGGAGAATAAAATTAAAATCCGTCTAAGTTCTGCGGATTATCTCATTCCCAATCCGTAAGCCAATCAACTTACAGATTGGGATTGCTAATTATTCTTTTACCAATTCTATTTTCATGCCTTCAAGCAAATCCTCAGCAGGAATCTTTGGAATGAACGCCGAATTAAGAGGCGTGCCTTCCGCTTCCTTATAAAACAAGCCACTGACAAAAGCATTGGCATAGGAAACAAATTCCATGACAACAGACGATGATTTTATATTCTCATCATTATCTTCCAGTTCTGCCCAATTTGGGAGCTTGGCTATAATGGTGGCACCACCTTGCAACAACTCCTTGCCATCTGGGAGATAATATCTTACAACAGTATGCAACCCCACGACATCATTACCTTTGATGTGCTGCAAGACAATCAAGAACGAGAATTTCACGTCTTTCATCATTTCAGACGTAATATTGACTTCACGATTTACCTCAAAAGGAATCTCCTTGATTTGTAGTATCTGTATATGCTGCTTTGTTTCCATAACTCTAAATATTTAAAGATTATACCACTTTGCGAAGATAGTCCTTGATACCTACACTATTGTTGGCGAGAGCCATATTGAATGTGTCATCAAGTCCATCATCCTGCAACTTTCTGTCAGCCTCCTTGTTGTCGATAGGCACAAAGTCCTCTTTACGCAGACCTGTTTTTGCATTTTGCTTGTAATAGAAAGAAGGGAAACGACCGAATATCTGTTTCAGCCCTACTTTACCGTCCATATATTCCAAAACAACTGATGGCTGCACTTGGGTTAGCACAAAAGTGTTGTCATCATTGTCTTCATAAATACGCACAAAGAGAAAATACTGTCCACTTTTGCGGTCAGAATACAATGACGACAAGGCTTCTTCAAGCACTTGCAAATGCCCAACCAATATAAAGTCCTCATTCTTTTTCATCTTCATGTCTGTAATCTGTTAATTTCCTTGGCTCAAAAGTATTATCAATGTGCTCGTCTATATTAAAACCCTCAAACGGCAAAAACACCAAATGCCCATCAGGATTATCATCTGGACTCGTTTGTATCAAACCGTCATTAGGAGTCAGCCGAACAGCTATGATTGTATCACCTTTCTTATCAAGTAGCTTTTGTTTCTGTCTGTCATTTTTACGTCTATCCAACATTTCCAAGAAGAAAGCAGCCAATTTTTCATCTGATACGTTGTAAGATGGAGAATAGTTTCTTACTTGTTCCCATTGGTCATCAACAGAACTTCCTTTCTGAATTTTTGTGGATAGAGTGGATTGTTCCAAAGTCAACATATCCCATTGCTGCAATGGCTGTGGTATGTCGTCATTCGGATGCAAGGATTATGCACCAAACGATAATACACACCGTTAGGCTCACTCATGTATTTTCCTATGGCTTCTTCACAATTTTCAAGGACATCAGCGTATTTGAAAGACTTCTTGCTTTGAGCCTTTCTTTTTACACTTCCATTCTCTATATTGTTCTTCTTAGCCATATTTTCTTGTTTTACGTTACAAAAATACATTTTTCCCCCCACACCGCCCAACTTCTTATTCTATTTTAACGCAAAGATTGTGCAAATCGAATGCAATGAAGCTTGCTTCAATTGCTGAGATGCAGCCAATCTTATGCAAAACGGAGCGTAAACATCATTTCAGTCCTTTCCTGTCATTATCCTCGAACCAGTCCTCCAGTGCCTCTTCGAAGCTCCACTTAAACCGATAGCCAGAGTTCTTCAACTTCTCGCCACAGATATTCGTGGAAATCTGGAGTTTCTTCACTCTCGCAGGACAGATGCCCATAGGGGAACCGAGAAGCATCGCCATCCTTGCCATTGGCATGATAACCCAGTTAGGGATGTCTGGCACAAACTGAGTCAAACCTGTCACCTTCTTCATCGCCTCTACAATATGCTGGATAGTATAAGCTGGTTCAAAGCAGCAGTTATAAAGCTCCACCCCATGCTCATGGTTCTCCAAGCGGTAAAGCATGAAGCGCACCAACTCCTTCACATAGATACAAGCCTTAATGGTATCCTTTCTACCAGGGTAAGCGAACTTATGTCCACGTATCGCCCAATACAATCTGGTGAAGTTTCCATTCTCACCCTTTCCGAACACCACACCAGGGCGCACGATGGTAAGCTGGCGATTCTTGGCATCACCATTCTGCCAAGCCATGTGAATCTTCTCCGCTACCAATTTCGATATACCGTATGCCGTGTTAGGCGTAGGCAAGGTTGTTTCCTTTTTCAATTCCTCAGCAGCTCCGTATGGTGCAATGCTCGAAGTGAACACAATCTTCTTGATGCCCCATTTCTCAGCGAAAGCCACCACATTCTCAGCACCACGGATATTGGTCTCAAAATACTCATGGTCCTCATGTCCCGGAGTACGATGTACGGCAGCGAAATTGAAGATGACATCATCCTCGGTAGGTGTGAATGGCAAGTTCTCGATAGGTTTGCGGATGTCATACTCGATGAAGGTGCTCTGCAACTTCTGTCCCTCCTTCAAGGCTGGCTTGTAGTCTTTCACCACAGGGTTAGGCGTACCAGGCTTCACGATGTCGAGGTTATATACTTGAGCATTAGGATAACGCTCCTTAATCAAATTTGTAAGATGGGTACCGATGAAACCAGTACCGCCAGTGATAATATAGTTCATAAAAATGTAATTCTTATTTTTGTTCGTTTACTGCTTTTTCAAAGTATTTGGTTAATCTCTCAGCTTCGCTTACAGCATCAAAGCCATGAGACTTCAGATAATTTTTGCGACCTCTTCGATTCTTCATCAGCTTGGCTGTTTCAGGGATAATAATATCAGCCCACTCCTTAGCCGACTTACTCAACTCGATAAAATGTCCGAGTTCTTCTATTCCTGCCTCACGAGTAATCGCGTCAGAGAAAAATACTGGAAGACCAGCGGCTTGCGACTCAACTCCAACAATCGGGAAACCCTCGTAGAGCGATGGAAGCAAGAAGGCATCAAAGGCATTGTAGAATTTTCGGATGTCCTCACGTCTTCCCAACCAACTCATTTTATCGCCAAATCCATATTCGGCAATCTTCGCCTTCATCTCCTGTTCCATAGAGCCTATACCGATAATGACAAAATGAGCATTGTCTTGTCTGTTTTTGATTTCGTTCATCACATCTATCAAAAACATCGGATTCTTCTGCTTCTCAAAACGAGCAATAGTGCCATATACCACCTTGTCATTCCAACCGAACGCCTGACGTGTTTTCTCTCTAAGTTCTGGTGAGAAATCATTTTTCTCCGCATCCACTGGATTCAAGAAGATAGCCACCTTACCTTTTTGAGTAGTAGCCTTGCCAAACTGATATTCCGCACTTTGAATGCCATTCGCCATATAGTAGTTGCAGAACCAATGAGAAAAACGTTTCAGTACATTTTTCATCATTGTTTTCTTCTTCTCCAACTTTGATGCTGTCGTCAAGCTTTCGCTTACTCTTACCTTGATGCCAGCCATCTTTGCCACAAACAGCGGAAAGATGTTCATCGTATTGTTTGCCGCATAAAGCACATCATATTGCTCTCGCCTATAAAGCTGATAAAGAGCCTTCATGTGGCTCACTATCTTCTGATAAGGAGGAACTACATAAACATTTCCTCCCAAAGCTTTCACTTCATCAAATGGAATGCTATTGGAGTCCTCATCCACTATCAAATCGAACTTCACTCTTTCGGGCGAAAAATTTCTCATGTAAGCCATGACCAAACTTTTCTGTCCACCAGAATCACACTTATTTACACTTATAGCAACCTTTATTGGTGACATCATGCCGCTAATCTCCTTTCTCCAGAAACTACTGGCATCAATGTCACAATAGGGTTCATTTCACAAATACTAATCCTTGGATTTACCCCCCCCTATTGGTTTCTTTAAGTTTACTCATATAGAAATTTTGAAGTTTATTGGTTTCAGTCTTTGAATCAAAACCATTCTGTTTTACTTCTTCCGAATAGCTTCTGCGCTCAGATCGGTTATTATTCACTATTGGTATAATCTTTTCAGCCCAAGCCGTTGGTGATTCATCCAATCCTATGTAATGAGCTAAGGATGAAGCTGTTGTTTCCTCCGTGATATTCTTGGAGAAGAATATAGGCAAGCCAGCACATTGTGCCTCAATACCAACAACAGGCATTCCCTCATAGAGGCTTGGTAACAAGAATGCATCAAAAGCATTATAGAATTGCTTGATGTCGTCGCGACGACCTAAATCTTCCACCTTATCTTGTAAACCATATTGTTGGATTTTCTCATGCATCGCAGCCTCTAACTCTCCAAAGCCTATCATCACAAGTTTTGCATTCTCTTGCTTTTTGACAATTTCATTGAATATATCTATCAAGAATAGAGGATTCTTCTGATCTACATATCTTCCAATAAAGCCATAGATTACCTTATCTACCCATCCAAACTTTTTGCGAGTTTCCTCTCTTAATTTGGAATCAAAGGTATTGGCATCAGCGTTAATAACTGTTTTGAAGATACTTATCTGTCCTTTCTCATAAGTTTTCTTACCAAACTGCCAAATACCACAATCTATGGAATTTGCCATATAATAATTAGCGAACCAATGTGAGAATGGTCTCAATGCTAACTTGACGAGAGTTTTCCTCTCATTCTTGTCACCCTTGGAAATGCTCTCAGAGATTCTAACTTTCACCCCCGCCATTTTACCTAAAAACATAGGAAAGACATTGAGTGTATTATCGAAAGCATGCATAATCTTATAATTATTCTCTTTGAGTATTTTATAAGTATCACGCATGTGGGCAACGATATGTTTGTATGGTGCCACCTTGAAAACCCTACCACCAAGAGCTTTAATCTCCTCCTCTGGGATACCATTAGAGTCCGAATCACAGATAAAGTCAAACTGCACCTGCGACCTGTCTATGTGCCGATAATACTCCATGATAAGATTTCTCTTACCTCCTGAATGGAGTACACCAGCTATGATTGCAATACGTACCATAATTATTTACTTACTGATTGATTCTTGATAAAAAGCAGAGATTCCCTCCAGCATTGGAGTCAACTCTACATTTGCCAATTTATTCATTTTCTCCGTGTCCAACACCATGTTAGATACATCCATCGGACGGGCATTCTCATAGATAATCTTGAAATCCTTCTTGGTGATAATCTTCAAGAAAGCCAGAACATCATTCACTGAATAGCCTCTGCCGCTTCCCAAATTGACAGTCTCATTGCAAACATCCTTATCTATCAACTGATAAAAGACCTTCGCCAAATCGTCAATATAGATATAATCACGGATGGCAGAGCCATCACCCCATACCTCAACAGGCTTCTCTTCCAAGATTTTACCGATGGCAACAGCCACCAAACCTTGCTTGCCATGAAGATTCTGACCATGACCGTATGGATTGGAAGGACGGACGATGAGATATTTCAACTTTTCCGTTCTATTCTTAAACAGGATGCTGTTCTCCATCATCTGCTTCGACCAACCATAATAAGAGATAGGTGCCATCTCATCCGTCTCTACAAACGGCTGCATGGTAGAACGATTGCCATAAATGGTACCACCCGAAGAGAAATATACAAACTTGATATTTTCCTTGGCACAAATCTCCATCAACTTGATGGAAGGGAAAATCATGTTCTTAAACTCGTTGTTGAAATCATCATACCCACTGCCAGGAATCAGCGTAGATACAAGATGCACAACAACATCAATCTTATTGGTCACCAAAATGTTTTCTATTGTATCCACATTTCCCAATGCCTCTCTGAATATCTTCACATTCAGCCCATCGAGTCTTGACACATTAGCAAACTCTGGTTCTACCACAAAGACATTATATTTTTCGTTGGTCAAGAACTGCTTGACCAAACTGGAGCCAATAAAACCAGCTCCACCTATAAAAAGTATATTCATTGGAAAAACGTTTTAGTGCTGATGATATAATTCTGGATAAAGGTTCCGCATTACAGGCAACAAAGTTGTTATTAATCGCTGTCTTAGTTCTTCTATTTCTTTCTGATTTTGACTTGGCTTCTTGACATAAACATAATAGAACACTACATCTTCGGCAGCACCTTCTTCTGGGTAAATCTCAGTAAATCGTTTGAGTTCCTTATGTACTAAGACATACAAACTCTTTAAAAGAACTTTTGGCTTATATGTTGCTTTTCTTATCAATAAATCTTTTGCTTCAATACCCTCTTTGTTTAAAGCAGTAACAACCTCCTTGTAAAAGTTTGGATTCTCAATTGACTGATTTCTCTTGATTTTAAAGAAGCCAGCAAACTCGTCAGGTGTCTTCCAAATGGCAAAACGTGTATATTTACGACTATACCATTCTTTAAAGTTTTCATTATCATCGTCTTGCTTCATCAAGCAGATAAAATCACCATCTGAGGGATTTATTAATTTTATGTTACCAACATGTATAGGTTGCAACATTGATTCGACACTGCAGAGTTTGTTTGCCGCTGCCGAAACAGCATCACTTTCTTCCTCATATTCCT
The DNA here is from genome assembly GCA_934217675.1 of uncultured Prevotella sp. Lineage (GTDB taxonomy): Bacteria > Bacteroidota > Bacteroidia > Bacteroidales > Bacteroidaceae > Prevotella. The sequence continues at coordinate 8,654 of CAKQCV010000032.1, forward strand.
TCTTTGTCTCTTCACCAAACAACTTATATGCTGTATGTTCAATAGCAGAAGCCAACAAATATTGGTCATAAACAACAGTATGATGATTAAAGACATATTTCATCTGAAAGTCCTTTACTGTCATCACATTGTCTATTTCATTGACAACATTACTATCAAAACAAACTACATAATCATTAGTCGATGGTTCTTTGCGAATATGTAATGCAGATATAAGTCTTTTCAAGTCATAGCTTGATGTGTGATAACCAGATGCCCATACATCTCGACAAGTATAATCCAACCTGTCTGCATCAATAACTTCACCATGAAGCAATGAGACCATACAGTTATCTATCTGATGGGACCCCTTGTCCGTGTAGAACAATCCTATTATCATTCTTGCCACAAATTCCGGATTTCCACCCAATTCCGTTATTTCTGTCGAAAAACGTTTCACCGTAACCCATGCGCTTACATATTCATGAAAGTTTGCTTCCTTTTCTTTGCCTTCTATGTCATGAGAAAAACTTTCTGTATTAACAGCATCAGCTAATTGTTTTGCCAAGTTTTTCTTTGTCCCATAATATTTTTCAAGTGTATGAGAAAACGGAGCATGCCCTACATCATGCAGCAAACATGCCAACAGATAAGATGTCACAACAGAATCAAAATCAACATCTATTCCCCATTCGTCTTTCTCTGCATATAGCTGATTCGCTATCATCTGCCCGATATGATATACACCTAACGAGTGTATAAATCTGTCATGTCTTGCACTTGGATAGACTGAACGAATTGGAGATTGCTCTATACGACGAAGACGTTGAAACTCTGGGGTGTCTATTATCTTGTCCAAATATTCTTCTGGCAAGAGAATATGTCCATGTACAGTATCAAGTATATTTTTCATAAGCCAACTTATCCTACTATTTCATCAATGTACTTGCAAACTATTTCAGAAGGCAACATTCGATTCAAGCGATTAGCCAATAATGGATTTGACTTATCAACCAGTATTTCTGCACCTTTCACTGAAATTGCCTTTTTACTTATACTGGCAAATGAATGAAAAGCATATCTGTCTGTATCCACAAATACTGATGGATGTTTCTTCTCTATCTCACATCCTATCTCTATAACTCTTTTAATACTAATTCTAACCTTACTATCCTTATTTTGGGTAGCAAGACAAGCTATAATAGCAGAAGCATTAATCTCATGTATCATAGTTATTTATTTTTGATTGTTATTATCAGAAAGAGAAATTGTAAACCATTCCTTATCCACCTCACAATTCTGACTATTTGGGTCTGGCGAAGCCTGATTGATCTTCACCATCAACGGCATAGGTACACAATTACCAAATATCAATGCTTCGCCAGGAACGGCTTGTTTTATCTTATTGACATAATCTGAGGAGAAATACGGAAGAACAGAATAGATGTAGTTCATATCTACCTCATTCTGAATGCGATGAACAATATAGTTTCCACATTGTGACAACACGGTCTGCGAAAGTTCCGATGGACGTTGAGAAGAAATCAACAAGAACAAAGAATACTTTCTGCCCTCCCTGGCTATCTTCTCAAAAATATTCTCACGCAAGATGTAATCTGTATTCTTTCTTATATATCTATGGGCTTCGTCCAAAATCAGATGCACAGGATGCTTCCTGCGATTCTCTCCCTTTTGTTTCTTTCGATAATCAAAAAGGATACGGCTCACCACGCTGGTCATCAATTCAAGTACTTCAGTACCAACCTCACTTGAATCAATGCATATAAGCTGTGTCTCATTTGAATTTTCAGTGATTCCGAAAACCCTAGCTAAGTAGTCTTCCTCATCCTTATACCGTTCATCCGTATCTCTCATAAACACGCACTCAGAGTTGTAAAGGAAAACATCCAACCTCGTCATTAATGTAGAAGTGAACTCTCTGACACGCAAATTGCCTTTAGCCTCTTCTTCCAACAAGACTAATTCGGCTGCCGTCTTCAAAAATTGATAATCGAAGTACTCTCCAGATTTCAATTTCTCTTCGTCAATCTTCATGGCAGAGCTTTCATCAATTTGCTCGAAAGCTTCACCTATATTTCTTTTATACGCTTTTGTTTCATAGCGAACCACAGATGCACTCTGAAATTTTGAAACAACAACGAACTCAGCTTTGTCCCCATGCTTGACAAACTTAGGCAAAGCGTCTGAAAGAGAATTATTGTTGTTGCCATAATACACAATACACAAGGCTATGCAAGCCGAAAAGAAGTTGTCCAAATCATCAACAACATCGTTAGGCACTTCATCCTTAGGAACCAGCTCATAGATGTCTTTCATCTTTTGGATGGCACCCTTAGCAATCGTCATTTTTGAACTATCAGAATCGGCTTTACCTACGATTTCCGATAAAATCCTCCAAGTCTTCCACTTGATGTAATTGGCAAATTGCTTAACCACATTCTCTTCCTTGGCGTTGAACATACGATAGAATTTATAACACTCTTGCAGCACCTTGTCCCAAAAAGGCTTTTGAGTTCGCTCGGATGCCATCAAGAATGCCAACCATTCATCAAGGTTCATCAGATAATATGGCAGTGTAAACTTAACCACGCCTTCGTCAGTTTCACCCACATTAGGCTTGTAGAATATCGTATGAATGTCATCGTTCAACTTTTGATTAAAAGCCTTTGGATATTCTCCATTGGAATCAAATAATATTACCTTGGAACCGTATGCATGGTTATTCTCTTTACGGAACACCTCCTGTAAGATTCGAGCTATGGTATTCGATTTTCCACTACCACTATTACCCAATACTGCTGTATGAATATTGAAAAGCCTATTGATACTCAGCGATATTTTGTAGTTTATCAAGCTCTTGCTATATCCAATATCTATGGAATGATGGATTTTAGCATCTGCATCATCTTCAATCTGTGAAGACAGAATTTTGTGCAAGTCTTGGAACGTAACAATCTCCACATCATTATATAATGAAGGAAATATCCCTACACCCATAGCAAACTTTCCTGTAGTTGTTATCGTTCCTATAGGTTTAACGATAAACTCACGAGAACTATCCAGATTAAAAGACGAGTACAGTTTTCCCTCTTGATTGTAATCTAAGATTGCGCTGACTTCACACAAGATTTGGTCGCCTGTGGCATTGTTCGTCTTCAAGTAACTGCCAATGTTGCCAAAGTAGTATACCTGTCCATTGATAGATACAGTAGAATGTTTGGTCGTGGCAAACAGCCTTACCCGAAACTTATCATATTCCACAGACACTATTTTTCCTATCTTCATAGCTTCACATTTTAACGGTTACAGCATATCCTCATCAAACTTTCTTGCTTATTTCTTTGATGCCTTTGACAAAGTCCTTGACTATCTTCTCTTCCTGAGCAAAGGCATTCAAGTTTGGCAACCATTCCCTTACGGTGTAGTCAAAGTAATGCATTTGGATGTTATCTTTTCCTTCCTCTGGATTTTTCACTTCACCCCAAAGTCGGAATATACGTTTATCATCTATCTTGCATATCGGCTTTTCCTCGCCAATATGGTCAATCACCACAAGATTGAACGTTGTGTTTGTAGCCAATGCTCGATAGATGATGTCATTCACGTGCTCATCGTTAAAGCCATAGCCCATCACAAAGAGAACAGTATTAGGCTCCAATAAGCGATGCTGAAACTCTCTGAACAAATCCACGTATGGAGCACCAAGACTCTTGTTCTGTTTAGTAGGAGTAGGATAAATCAGAATGTTCTTCTCTTCTTTCCATTCAGGATTAGCATCCTCCATGATGCTGAAGAAATTGGAATCATCTTGGTCATCATCAATCCAATTCACAGAACCATGAATCTTGTAGAAATATACCATGTTCTCCACAGGCTCATACTTGTCAATACTGACATCCATACGCTTTGAATAGGTGTAATTGAACATGGCAGGATTGAAGTGTCTCTTAATACCACCACTAAAACCATTGACATAATGGATGTTCAGATTATCCATAGCCGTCTCATTGAAGAGGTCGTTATTGGTCGTAAAGACACAGATACGGGATAAATCCTTGTTACGAAAGGCTATCTTCTGATAAAATGTTTTATAGTTTTCAAGAACCTCAGGGGCCTTTCCCTTGGCGAAATCAATATTAATACTTTTGAAGATAATTTCTTCTATGAATTTGATAAGGTCAGAGCATTTCTCTTCTCTGTATTTATAGCCATCACCAAAACCTTGATAGTAAGCTCTGCCAGAATATAATACAGAAAGTATCTCTTCCAACTTATTGTCACAAGCCTTGGCAATCTTATCGAAACGTTTTTCCATATAACTGCCTTTCAAAACTTCCACGACTTTGTCATAAAGCCCTTTCATATTTGGAATGACAGGGCAACTGGTTCCAGCTCCAAAAAGAAAGCATACATTCTTCATATTGAAGAACTCTGCAATCTTCGTCTTGACGGCATCCTTGAATTTCGTTTTATCATTTATGCCGTTCTCTACAAAGTAGTTTGAAAGGCCTTGATAAAAGTTCAATTCAAGAATTTTATCATTTGTATCCATAGTGAAAAATAATCTTTTATTGCTTTACTCTTTTCGTTATAAGAATATTCTTCAAGTCAGGATTTATTCTATTTAGTAGATTTCGAATGCCTGTTCTTAAATGAATATACCCCATGAAAATAGCTGTATCCAACTTAGAATGTCCATTCGTGACCATAGCTCTTTTCATCTCTTCAAACCTTCTCTTACCCGAAGTTTGAGAAATCCCCCCCATACGGAAGATTGCCAAATCTTCATCAATCTTTCTAAACTTGGCACCTTCCTTAGTTAATCTAAGCATTAAGTCAAAATCCATAGCAACATGATAATCCAAGCCATACCCTCCATACCGCTCGTAGGCAGCTTTTGAGATATAAGTTGACTGATGACAAATAAGGAAATTGTATGGTATCGCAGGGTAATTGATAACAGGATGCTCAATTGACCTAAAGCCTGTCGTCTCATTCCATCTGATGGTATTACCTTTAATAACATCATAACCAGGGACATAATTCTTGGCAAACTTATTTAGAGCATCCTCCGCCAACAAATCTCCTGCATTCATCATAACAATATAATCACCAGTAGCATGGGCAATTCCCTTATTGAAAGCATCACTTCTGCCCTTATCAGGCTCTGAAATAACGACATCAATCTTGTCACGATACTTATTTACAACGCTCATAGTACCATCTTTTGATGCGCCATCAATAATCAGATACTCCTTATTCTCATATTTCTGATTTATGACACTAAGAATTGTCTCTTCTATCTCTTTCTCACAATTGAATGAGATTGTAACTATAGATATCTTCGGATTCATAAACTATCTGTTCTTTATATTCAAAAAATCCGATATGAATTTTTTCCACATCATGTAGATATTTTCTTCTGAAAAACGTTCTGCAATTTTAGTAGCTTCATGTCCCATGTCATCTGCCTCATTGGGATGGTCAAGCATATAGATAATAGCATCTGCCATACTTTGGGGATCATTGCAAGGAACGATAATTCCACTCTTTTTGTTGGTTATAAGCAGACGAGCTCCACCAGGGCTAACATCAGTTGAGACACACGGCAATCCACTTGCCAAAGCTTCTGACAAAGCGTTTGGTATTCCTTCATAATCAGAAGACAAAACATATATTTTGGAATCTACCATATATGTAACAGGATCTTTCATCTGACCCGGAAGCAAAACTTTGTCCGCAATTCCAAGTTTTTTCGCTAACATATTTGCTTTATCCACATGTGGCCCATTACCAATAAGCCGCAGAGTCATTTCTGGATGAGATTTGAGAACTATAGCAAAAGCTTTTATCAAAACATCTTGCCTTTTTTGAACAAATTCTATTCTTGAAGAACAACATATCTCATTTCTTCTTTGTGCGAATGGTTTTGAAACCATAGCTTTTGGTCGCGGCACAGGATTAGGTATTACAGAAATTGGACATTTCAGCCATGAATAATAATCTGCAGCTGCTTGAAGTTGGAATGATGCACAATCAGCAAACCTTGACATCCATAAAGCTATTTTAAACTTTAACGGTTGCTTTTCATGTAATGCAGGGTCATTACGTTCACATATACAAACCGGAATTCCTGTACCTATTTTTGCAAGAAGACAATACATATTGGAATCTGTCATAAATGAGATAACAATATCCGGTCTTATCTTTTTCAACAGTTTACGAACATGTGGTACGGGATAAAGAAAACATTTTTCACGCTGCGGCTCAGTAGAATAGACCTTAATATTTTTATCTACATCATAAAGAGGCCCATTTTGAACCTTATGAGTATATATACTTACTTGATGACCATCTTTAGCAAACTGATTAGCCACCCAGACAAGCATTCTTGAAGCACCGCCACCCTCGATGGCAATACTTGATTCTACAAAAAGTAAATTCATATTTTCAAAATCTCATTATTTTTTCATTTTTATAATTCGGAAAGGAATTCCACCGGCAATACAATTATCTGGAATATCCTTGGTTACAATCGAATTTGGTGCAATTGTAACGTTGTTTCCAATATGAATCGGACCAAATATCTTTGTCCCAGCACCTATAAAACAATTATCTCCAATGCAAGGAGCACCTCCTTCACGAGACTTGTGACCAATTTCTACTCCAGGATAAATTGTTAGGTTTTTCCCGATACGTGTTTTTTCATTGATAATGATCCAGCCATAATGAAAAATTTGCAAACCAGGTCCACATACATTTGGCGGAATCTGAAAACCTGTTTTGTAACCGTAAACTCTCAAGCGCCAATAATAAAAAATCACAAAAAACGTATGTATAATAGAGACAAACGAAATATCATTACAAAACATAGAGTTATTCAAATAAAATTCAGCTTTTCGCAAAGTAACTACATACTTGTAAATATACTTTTGTGTATTTATCGGATTAGTTACCAAAGAGTTTACTATACGAGAAAAAAAACTTGTTTGCTTCTGATAAAATTTTGCATCACATTTGCAATAATAGCGCAAATCAGAAAGCTTTATTACCCCCCCCTGAATTATTTTTCTCATTATTTTATCAAATTTAATTCTTCTTTTAACGTATCCAGTTTTTGAGTTCCAAAACGTCTATCTGGTTCCATATAATTACTTTCACCCCATTCATTCCAAGATTTCAACATGACAATATTATCGTCTCCGCTTTTGCCTGAAATTGTTGAGAAAACTCGCTGGATATGTTTACGCCAAGTTTTAGGTGTGAAATTATATAATATAATTGCTTTTCTTGCAGCTCTTGGTGTACGGTCATAACCCGCTAACAACGTTGGATACACATTTTTCTCTTTTGCCTCATCCGAAACTAAATCATCTGAAATCTTTTCAAAATCATACTTGTCAAGTAAAGAAGTGATTCCAATATTTTTTATAAGGAAATGACGCAAATGCCAAAAGAACTTAGAGGTATGCTTTGCCTGAGCTTCAAGTATCTTATTTTGATATACAGCGTTAAAGCCCATCCCAAATAATTTTGAATTTGGTGTCTTGTAGACTTCTTGAGCAACAAAATGTATCCCCTTCAAGCCATTATCAACAGCCAACTTTTTCCAAGTGGATATCATAAGCTTTATCTCATCAGGATGATCCATTGGATTCCAAATAACGAATATTGGTTTCCCGTTAACACGCATATATCTGTGATCCTTAAAAGCTGGCAAGTTATAATAGAAATGATCCGTATATTGCTTAACCCCATCATAATGCTGCTCCATTATCATAGTCTTTCCTTCTTTTTTACTTGCATCACGCTTCCAAGTCAAAGTCTGCCAACTATGATTTGCCCATCCTAAACAAAAAGGATAATCAGGTTTACCTGAAACCAAAACCTCTTCGAAAGGTTTCTCGAGTAATTTTTGATTATTACCAAAATAATACTGCCAATACATAAAGCCTTCTATTCCAGCCTCCTTTGCCAGACGAGCCTGTTCTTCTCTAACATCAGAATGTCTCAAATCGTAGAACCCCAAATCAGCAGGAATTTGGGGCTGATAATGACCTTTAAACAAAGGTCTTGCTTGCGCAACATTAACCCATTCTGTAAAACCTTTACCCCAAAATTCATCATTCTGTGGAATTGGATGAAATTGAGGAAGATAAATTGCAATAATTCTTGGTTTCATATTTTTTTATTTTTCAGAATATAATTATAAAAATCGTAAACTTTTTGAGCTGACTGTTTATCAGAATACTCAAACTTGACAAATTCACTTATATGTAAAAGTTCCTGCTTTTTAACAGGTTCTTTTATACAATAATTAATGGATTCAGCCAGTTCTTTCTTGTTGCTAAATCTTAAGCAAATATTTTCTTTCATTTCTGCATCTACATTGTCCATTTGCTCTTTTGTCCCAGCAGAATCGAATCCAATTACTTGTGTTCCATTGTACATAGCTTCGGCTGTAATAAAACCAAATGCCTCAAAATATGATGGCACTATAACAGCTTTTGAATGTGCCATAAGTTCTGCTATATCATTCCTGTATCCTAAAAAAATTATGTTGCCAGACAAATTAAGGCATTGGACTTTTTCTTTTAATTTATTTACGTACCCGCAATCTCCATCACCTGCAATTTTCAAAACTTCATTAGCATTTTTTTTTATAACTTCTTCAAAAGCAGCAATAAGCAATTCAACACCCTTATTTGGGAACAATCTACCAACATAAAGGAAATAAGTTTTGTTAGTTGAAAAGACTGCCCTTTCTTCACATTTTATGGGTCCATCATAAATTGTAACACTGTTTTTTTTATCTAAATCAAAGTAATTAAGAATATTGTTTGTTATTGCAATATTAAAATTACCAGGACTCCTCATCCTTTCTATAATTTTTTTTCTTGAAGGTATATACATCCAACCTGCATCTTTATCACCATATTCTCTTATATGCCAAACATGAGGTATATGTAACTCTTTAGCTAATTTATACCCCAAGAAGCATCCGCTATTATTAGTATGAATTAGGTCTGGATTTATATTTTTAACAGCTTCAACAACTTTATAATATTCCTTTTTACTTGATAATAATATACGAAATATTAGTTTAATGCGCCGCAAACACGAAAATACGATACTTTTTGAAATACTTGTTTTTTGAAAATATGACACATTATTCTCATCATAATATATTATATTTGGAGACAACTGAGAAAATTTTCGAGATGCTTCTGAATTTACAGGAACCAAAAAAAAAGGAACAACTCCATTTCTTATTAAATATGGCATAATATTAAACAATGCACGATTATCGCCATACCAAAAAGCATTTGTTATTATATATAAGACCCTCATATTTTAATAATTATATTTATCTTCCCAAAAGAATTCATATGGTACTAAGCTATCATTACCAATAGGGCTTTGACCTTTATATATTGAATACATTGTCCAAAAATAAGAATAGTAACAATAAACAATCAATAGAAATAAAGGAAATAAGAACCATGAATTACGATAATTGAGGTTCTTTCGATTAAATAAATATGGTATTTCAAGCATACCAAATATTGTAAACATTGCTGCAATTCTATAAACTTCAACAGCGGATATTAGCAAATTTAATAGGACTATACCCATCCAATACATTTTAGCATATAATGAGATTGGTTTGTTCTTGTCATATACAAGAGCCATTGATATTCCAATCAAGGTGGCTGTAATTGACTGAAAATAATTAGCTGAAGAACTGTGAGTCTCAGCTTCTGAATACCTCATTAATTGATAAAAACTACCGTCTGTTGCCAAAAATATATTCGTTAAAAAAGAAAAATCATTAATGCCACCAAGAAAAAGTCCAATTATGAGTGATCCAATAGATACAATAATATAAGATTTCCTTTTAATAGAAATATAATTCATTAACAAATAACCAAGTGGTAATATTACAGAAAAGTGTTGCAAGTTATATGCAACAAATGTAAATATAGATAAGATTAAAAATTTCTTCCATTCTACAATTTTAATTTTATCATAAATAATAATACCTATAAGGGCTATTCCAACTCCAAGAATTTGCCGTTGACATACAAAGTAAAATCTATGCATAATTGTTAACGGCATAAAGAAGAACATTAACGACAAATGAGGATTTGAAGAATATTTCTTAACGATATAAAATAGCGGAGCTAAAGCCAAAGCTGTATTTATCATCAAGAACATGGTACCCGACTTAACAAATGGTCGCAAAAGATGAATATATGAGACAAAGCCAGGCTCTATAATATCTTCATCTTGTTCATAACAACTACCTCCTTTTCCAAGACACCAATCAATATAATTAATGGTGTCAACAGACCCTATATCATATCCTCTCAGAGTTATTATAAAAAAGACCAGTCCACAGTTAAAGTAAAAAAGCTTTTGTGACAATTTATACTTTATAGACAAAAGCCCTATAGCTGTAAGATAAATTATTATTATATATATTGTCATGACATTTTATTCATTTAATGCACTTGTTAGAAAAGAAAATGATATTTCTCTTAATCTTTCAATTTCTTTATCAACAATATCCCATGAAATTTCTACAGAAACACATTTTTTGAAATTCTCTTTTCTCGTACACTGTTTATTTTCCAAGCCCACAGAAGACAATAATGATTTCACGCGACCATTGCCTTTTGACCCTGTACTATTAAGTGGAACATAGACAAAGTTTGTATGCATAAGTAAACAGAAGACAACACCGTGAAACGATGTTGTTACAACTAATTCTGCATTATTAATTTGTGATAACCATTCTGAAATTGTTGCATAACAATAATCTACATCTTTATAAATTTCCCTTCCTGGAATATTCCCACTTGAAGTTGTCACAGTTATAGGTAAATTATTTTCGTAAGCAAACTTTTTGACTTCATCCCAATACAATTCATGCGGAGTACGAATGTTTATAGAATAGATATAAATATTTCTCTTATAATCATCTGTATTTTTACAAAAACAAAGATAATTCTCTTTCTTTAACAATAATGTAGGGTCAAGAACATGTGTTGCTTTTAAACCTAAGCTTTTACAAATTTCGACCCCCTCTTTTTCTCTGACAGAAATTGCTTTGAATTTTTTCAACAAGAGCGATAACTTTGAACATAACTCGACTGGATAATACGGACGACCAAAACTTGCAGCATATGAAATACGGATAACATCATCTTTTCCAAAATCAAGATAATAAGCAGCATTTCCTTCTATACTTAACAACATAGTCCAAACTTGGTCACTTCCCGTTATATAACAATCAGCATGAGGTGGATTCGCTTTTAATTCCTCTATAGAATTATAAATAAATTCACTATAAGAAATATTGTTATCTCTAAAATCAGAGAATTTACGCATGACATTTTTTTCTTCTATTCTATTATGACAAGCTATATCCTCACGTTGTTGTATGCTTCTTTTTATTGCTTTAAGCATTGGATAAATAGTCAATACTTTAATTATTTTTCTTAACAAAGATGTTTTGCGATTTTCTCCCAAAGAAGCTTTTAGAGAATAGCGAATCAAAAATGGCTCATGACCCATATTTTTCAACACCGTTTGCAGAGCGTAAGCTTGGAGCACCTGACCATAATTATCTGTAGACTCCCAAAACGTAACTATTCCTATCTTCATTATTAAATTTCTCCTTCATTATTAAATTTCTCCTTCATTATTAAATTTCTCCTTCATTATTATAATAACACTTTATAAGTTCCTTATAGAAACTTAAAACTTCAATTAAATTGATACATTTACAGACGCATATCTTCTCAATATTGATATTCTCATTTTTCCAATTAATCCAGCGTTTTTTATATCTTCTTTACACCTATGCCACTTAAGACTTGCTTCACGGCACACTTAATCATTTCTTTCGTTTTCCTTACTGCTACACGATATAAAGGAATACGCAAACAGACATCAACAGCCTCCAAAACAGAACTGCCATGCTCCACTAAAGAGAAGAATAACTTACGTTTAGAATGTGCTTGTATATGCTCTTTAAATCCACCATTATATTGATGCGCCTTTTCCAAAGTAGATTTACGTACTGCCATATTCAGTCTATCGAGGTATGCCTTGCCTTTAGGCGTATTCACCAATACTAATCCTACACCTTTGTCGTCATCGAACATCGGATCTACAAATTTTATTCCCCAAAAGTCAGCTATAGTCAAATCACTATGGTTCACTCCGTTCTTACACATGCACTCATAGCATGATGGGCGCAAGTAGATGTCGGAGAGGAAACCTCGCATAAAAGGATTATCATAGTGTATATCTGACGACAAAACGGTATTTTGGTCCGCCTTAGAGGCGGACTTTTTACGGACGACAAAACGGAATTTTTTCCAGCCACTCTCCTCTTTATCCCTAAACTTAATGTCCCCTATAGGGGACTTTGCGTTTAGAGATGAAAGCAAAACGGAATTTTTTCCAGCGGTCGCCTTCAGGCGACTCTGTTCTTTTGCTTCATATCCGCCGTAGGTCTCTGCCAAGTATCTTCGCCACACCCCAGGGCTTGGAACTCCATGACAGAGAAAATCAACAGCCAACAGATTTGGATATTCCTTATTTCTGAGAAAGGTTCTCAGCCCAGCTATCTGACAAGGACTTCCGACAAACATGACCTCTCTTCCTTGTTTCAAGAATTGTTCCGCCTCCTTATATGTATTCTCTATTCGGCTTTGAAGATACTTGCTACCCATCATCGGATAAACATCCTCTATCTTCTCTGCATAGACATGACGCACTTCCCATTGCCCATCATAGACTGCACCGAAAACGACACCACCTTGATTGATGATTTCTCTTGCCAATGGCAGGAACACACCACCAGAAGAACTTGCCATACGTTCCTTTTCATTAGGATTCTTCACTGCTAGCACTTCTTGTGGTTGTATCTTTTCCGCCCGATTCAGTAACGGACAGACCTTCTCACATAATCCACAATCAACGCATATTCGCTCATCAACAGATGGATATAAGAAGCCCTCAGAATCTTCTGATAGAGAAATGCAATGTTTAGGGCATCGCTGCATGCAAGCAGAACAGCCACAACAGTTTTTCTTATCTTTTATCTTAATCATTTTCTCGTAAACTTTTGTACTAAGGTCATAGCTTTGGACTTTACAAAGACCCTCTCATTAGAGGACAAGCCCAACATATAAGCCGCAGATGAAACAGAAATCACACATAGGGAACCGACAACAAAGAATCTTACTACCGTATCCTCCATGTTGAAATATGCCAATGCTGGAAAAATAACAGACACCGCAATAACGCCTATCACCTGTCCATAAATGTGCGTGAAATAATCTCTTATTCTAATACCTATCAAAGGACGCAACAGAAACATACGCATCAACTGTGTCAATGACTCCATCATAAAATGGACGATGAACACCGAATAGGCAGGGCACCCAAATCGTAAACAAATGTATGACACCGGCAGAATCGTTAAGAGAATAGTTCCACAGATAGCCTGATACTTTTTTACCTTTCCTGTTGCTTGATTTGCCACAATAAGCGGATTAGACAACGTATAAATCAAGGAGGTACATATCATGATACGCAAAAATACCACTGTATGCTCGGGGACTGTCTTTAACCATATAGTCAAGATAAAATTAGTTTCAAAAAGGACTGGTAAAGATAGGAAGAACAATAAGAAAAATGAGAATCTTGCACTACGAAACATCAGTTTGTGCATATCGTACAATTCACCCTTGGCGTATGTTTTCGTTATCTGTGGATTCAATGCCATTTGGAAATTACTCACAAACTGTAGTATGGCATTTTGCACTTGAACAGCAACGCCACGCGCTGCATTTACTACAGGACCGAAGAATACATTCAGCAACATGTTCAAGCCTTGACCGAAGAGCACTCCCGCCAAATTGCCAAATATGCTCCAACCTGCAAAACCAGTCATTTCCTTAAACAATGCATTATCCCATGCATGCTTGTATTTTGTCTCCTCAAAGTGCTTGTTACAGTAGATACTATAACAAAATCGTATCAATATCTGAACTGCCAGCAAAAGGAAGGCATAAAGTATCAGCTTATCGAAAGAGAATACGACCAGCATATAGACAATCGCCAGTTTGAGCACAACTTCCAAAATGGAAATGTATGCAAAGGCAGACATCTTCTCATGTGCCACAATATCTGCATTATACGGAACACTCATTATCATGATGATTGCCGATATGATGGACGCTTGCAGTACCCAAAAAGCTGCATCCATCCTGTCAGCTGGTATCTGCATTTTGTTATACAAGAACCACAAACCTATCGTTTCTCCCAAAAACACGATGATTCCTGCTATCAGTGTATGTATCTGCAAGGTAGTACTGAATACAGTTTGTAATCGATTCTTATCTCCCTTGCCCAAGGCAAAGGTGATATATCTTTGAGTTGCGGAGGACATGGAACCGTTGATGAACCCGAACATGGCTACAATTCCACCCACTACATTATATATACCATAGTCCTCTATTCCCAATGTGTTCAATACGACACGGCTCGTATAGAGCGAAATGCCCATCATAAAGAGCATACGGAAGTAAAGCAATAAGGTATTCTTCGCTATTCGCTTGTTGTTATCTGATGATTGAGACATAAAATTTCACAATGATTTTTCAATTTTCTTTTTTAAAGTAGAGTTTATAATAGGACATCCCTTTCTCTTCATCATATCCTTTGATAATGTTTTTCTCACCGCCTTTTATCAAAACCTCAAAATCATTATCAAGCTTTATTTTTGTCTTATTTCTATATTTTCTTACTTCCTTTTCTACTGTTTTCTTATCGGGAACAAAGTTATTATTGAGTGTGCTCTCATCTAAGTTTTCCCGTTTCTGATGATAATCCGTGAATTGTTGACGGACATTCTTGTCTTCAAAAACGGTGTCTGCAATTTTATCAAGAGAGGTTTCACCTACAGCCATCGCAGACAACACTTTATCTATCATGCCTGCCTTATCCGTTTTGGCTAACTTTTCATTCTTTGTAATAAACGAGCCACAAAGTTCTATAATCTGACTTGTTTTGCAATAATCATCGTTTCTTAATCGAATACCGAGAAAATCTTCATTCCAATACTTGACATCATTATTTCTGCTTGAATTAAGTAATGAGACTAAATATCCATTCTCAGAATCCGTGTTCATGACAAGACATCCCTTGTCTATACATCCCATTCCTTTCTCAGAGGACATACTATAAATTCCATTATCATAGTTCACCTTTAAGAAGGTGTCTGTCTTCTCGGATTTAAAAACACCTAAGGCATCAACCTCCTTGTCATCAACAAGAACTCCTTGCAGATATGCTATATAAACTATCCCAGAATGAATTTTCTTAGTAATACCTTGATTGAACAGATGCTTCGCTATGTTTTTAGAAATTTCTACAAAAGTATCATTTTCATTAAATATTTTTTGAGAAAAACCAAACATCTCATTGTAGGATAAGTCTATGTCATGCGAATAATGATAAGATGCTTCATGAGGCATCTTCCTTAATAGATTATCCAACAATTTGCTTGCCACCATCTCGCTCAGTTTTACTTCTTGACTGGACAATACCAAAGCCTCATCCATGCACTTGTTTCCAATGCCATGAATCATGAGATGATTCAGAGTTGTATCTATGAAATTAATCTTCATGTTGACGTAATAAATTGAAAAATATGAGGAGCAAATACCACAATCCGTAAAGGAAGTATACCAATGCTCCCATAAATATAGAGATTACTAATTCAGATATTGAATAAGTTGTTATCTTCCAAAAATCTAAATTACCAAGTATGTATGCACAAACAGTCAGAACCAGTGAAAAAAGAATGATATTGCGATTATACACAATAAAACGATTAAATCTTTTCGTTCGACTTTTCATTCGACGAATGGTTTCACTGGAACTTTGAATGACAATACCGAAGAATGTCAGCAAGACTCCAAAACATAAAGAGCCAAATTCCACAAAAGATTTCATGAATTCTTGGTAAGTCTGTATTTGGTAAGAAATTCCAGCATACTTGAAAAAGAGGATTGCAACCACAAATGAGCACCAGAATGGAAATTTATAATCGAGAAATCTACTCATTGCCAATACATCTTGCAACTTCCGGGCATATATTCTGGTAGACTTTACGCAGTTCCTGCCTTCGCTCCGTTTCCTGCAAATCGCTATTTAGGCTATTTGATGTTAATCGGAAATATGGCTTGAATACATCAGCCACCAAGTCTATCGTTTGGATTGATGTAGAATCTTCAGGATCAGAAGAATAACCTTTTATCCTTACCTTTTCCACATTACATTTCATTTTCCCTTTAAGTAAACTCCGAACTGACTTCAAATAATCTTTTATAGTGCGAAGAGAAAGTCCATCTTTATTAACTTGTTTGCCGAAAGAACTCATCTTTATCACGAATCTATCAGATTTAGCCTTAACAGCTTCCGTAGCACATCTTCTTGATATTCCATAAAGACTATTGTTGTCATCCTCCATAGCCTCCAGCATTTCTTTTGGATTAGTAAACTCTGCAAAGAACTCTTTGTAGTAACCAAACTTTATGGCTCGCTCGTATTCCCCTTTTCTAAGAATTGCAATAAAGTCAAGTTCTATCTTGATGTCTTTATGTTCCTCTTCATCTTTGTTCCAACTCTGTATGAAGAACTTTGCAAGAGTATCTATAAAACATCCATTCTTGTTCCGTTCATAAAACAACACATTCAGTTTTTTATCATACAGAAAAGCATTTCCGAAAGACAGTTTCTCATGAACAAGGTCTACAGGCAACGCAGAAAACTTGCCTGTTTGATTATTGCGCTTGGGTGGTATATCCTTATTTTGACCTGTAATAATAATTCCTTCAAGACAATTTTCGAGACAACCGCTATATTCTTTTACAATGTATTCCTTGTCGCTGCAATATACAGTTTTACCTATCATATATGACAATACGTCTGCAAAAGTAATATCACCATCCCCTTGCGACAAACATCTAACCCTTGGGGTTAAGACCTCTATGTACTTCTTCTTCCGAGACGCCATATGGTGTAATTTAAATATTCCTACTATTAATCATCTTTCTCCATCGCATGATAGAAAGCATAGTAACCTTCAATACCCATACCTTTGCAATAGTCATCCTCTACCTTTTTTAGGAATGCTTCCCGTGCCTTTTCTGTTGCAAGAAAAAGACTCATATCAATATCACACGATGTTACTACATATCCGTTATTGGAGGTTTTTACAGTAGTATAGCTTCCAAAGCTTTCTACATTGTAAACAGAATAATAAAGTGAATAAACATCATTGTAGTCGGAAAGATCTGTACCATCCAACCATTCTTGAAAATCTGTTGTTGAAGCCATAAGTTTAAGTTTTGATTTTTATCTATTCTTGTACATATTCTCATAATACTTCTGATAATCACCCGAAGTCACGTTGTCCATCCATTCTTGGTTGTCGAGATACCACTTCACAGTTTTCTCGATACCTTCCTCAAACTGGAGGCTTGGTTCCCAACCGAGTTCTCTCTGCAACTTGCGAGAGTCGATGGCATAACGCATATCGTGGCCCTTGCGGTCGGTAACGTAGGTGATGAGGTCGAGGTCTTCACCCTCTTTTCTTCCAAGCAAACGGTCAACGGTCTTGATAACAACCTTGATGATGTCGATGTTCTTCCACTCGTTGAATCCACCAATATTATAAGTCTCGGCTATATTGCCCTTGTGGAAAATCAAGTCAATGGCACGGGCATGGTCTTCTACATACAACCAGTCGCGCACATTCTCACCCTTACCATATACAGGCAATGGCTTGCGATGGCGGATATTGTTGATAAAGAGAGGAATCAACTTCTCTGGGAACTGGTATGGACCATAGTTGTTAGAGCAGTTGGTCACGATGGTAGGCATACCATAGGTATCGTGGAAAGCACGGACGAAATGGTCGCTGCTTGCCTTGGATGCAGAGTATGGAGAGTGAGGATTGTACTTGGTGGTCTCCGTGAAGAACTCCTCGCCGTAGGCCTCATGGTTCTTGCCACTCGAAGCCTTGGTGGTGAAAGGTGCTGGGATGCCC
>CAKQCV010000033.1 GCA_934217675.1 uncultured Prevotella sp.
CGAACTGCTCTACACGGTTTTGCAGACCGTTACCTAACCGATCGGCCAAGGTACCATTTCTTAATTGCGAGTGCAAAGGTAGTGATTTATTTTTATTCCACCAAATTTTTATTCAATTTTCTTTTCTTTATTTGCATTTTATCTTTCTTTCTCTGCATTTCTTGCATATTTTTCTTCAATTCTGCAAGTTCGCAACCATCACAACTTGTGCATCCGGAGCATAGTCCCCCATCGCCATTTTTTTGGTTTGCCAACGATTGCCATATTCTATATCCCGAATAAAGCACAGCCATGGCTATAACTATATAAACTAAAAACAACTGCATCATAATAAAAACACATTATAAAAAAATCATACCATTATTGTAGAGCCTTTCTCAAATCAATAAGATATTCATCAACATCCTCGTCATGAATTCTCTGCCACACATCGCCAAGGATTGCAACGCCCCCAAAACCATAAGCTTTAATCTTTGGAATATTCTGGAGCGTTACACCTCCCAATGCCACGACCTTGCCGTCAATCAGTCCTCTGTCGCGTGCATTACAAAGTTGTTCATCTGTAAATGCCGACATATATCCTTGTTTTGAAACGCTGTTGAATATCGGACTCAAAGTGAGATAGTCGCACTTATCCTTAAAATCCTCAAGTTCTTTCAAGCTGTGGCAAGAGCGAGACACCATCCCTTTGTGTCCTTCCGGTGGAATTGGATTTCTGCCATTTAGATGCACACCGCCAAGATTAAGTTCTGAACACAATTGAAAATTATCGTGAACAACTATTCTGTGATGCCAACAAGTATCAATTTTGCCTATCACACTTCTGCACTTCTCTGCCGATGCCCCAGGTTTACGGAAATGCAACAAATCAAGCCCTCTACCGAAAAGCCTGTTTATAAACAGCTCCTCTCCATCAACAAAATCCGGAGAAGTAATAACAATCCATTTCATACTACCTTTATTCGTTTCTCAATATCCTGCTTCTGAACTTTTCCATTTCCCTCACTGGATTCTCAGCATTCAACACCGCTCCGCTGACAGCAATACCGCTAACTCCTGCCGACATTATCCCATTTATATCATCAGGCAAGATTCCACCGATGGCAACTATAGGCAAAGGAATACCCATCTGCCGCATTCTGTCTGTTATATTCTTATATCCGTCAGCCCCAAGTATCGGCGAGAGATTCTTTTTTGTTGTAGTAAAGCGAAATGGTCCACACCCAATATAATCGGCACCACATTTATACAGTTTCACCACATCCTCAATCGTATTAGCTGTACCACCTATAATCTTGTTGGGACCGAGAATACCGCGTGCCTCATCCACCGGCATATCATTCTTCCCAAGATGAACGCCATCAGCTCCAACAGTATCCACAAGTTCAACTCTGTCGTCTATAATAAAAGTGGCTTTGTATTGCTCACACAACCTCTTCACCTTCTTTGCCTCAGCAATAAATTCATTATCGGCAGCGTCTTTCATGCGCAGTTGCACCCAGCGGCATCCCCCTTTCAAGGCAAGCTCAATCCCTTCGGTATAAGAATACTTTCCATTATCATGACTAATGAACTGCAAGCCGATCCCCTCAAGATGCTTAACCGCATGATTGTCGTCAGTGCTTTTAAACATATCGTAATGACAAACAGGTCCGTGCCCTTTTCCCTGATTTATATCTTTGCCTTTTTCTATCGCATTGTGCAGATACTCTACAGCATGCCCCACTGCTTCTGCCATAGTTTCACCTTTGGCAAGGAAAGATGCTATTGCCGACGAGAGTGTGCATCCAGTGCCATGTGTGTTTTTGGTTTCAACCGCAGCATTTTCATACGCTGCCACCATTTTTCCATCTACATACAGCTTGTCTGTTTTCACCTCTCCCTCCAGGTGTCCGCCTTTTATCAAAACATTCCCACATCCCAAACTGCAAATTTCAAGAGCAGCCTTATCCATGTCCTCAGCCGAAAGGATTTTAATTCCCGACAGTCTTTCTGCCTCTGGAACATTAGGAGTCAATAATGTTGCTACAGGTAGCATTTCGCCAATAAAAGTCTCCACAGCATCATCCATCATCAGCGCATGCCCACTTGTGGAAACCATAACCGGATCAACAACCACATTATGCGGTTTGTATTTCCGTATACCACTTGCCACAGTTTTAATAATATCCACATTAGCCAGCATTCCTATTTTGACAGCATCAACAACCATATCGTCGAATACAGCATGCATTTGGCTACCAACGGATTCAGCACTCATAGGTTCAACGCGGTATACTCCTTGAGTGTTCTGCGATGTTACAGATGTTATCACCGATGCCGCATAAACGCCAACCGATGCCATAGTTTTCATGTCTGCCTGTATGCCGGCTCCTCCGCAACTGTCGGAGCCAGCAATAGTAAGAGCCGTTATATATCTCATTTTTCCTATTGTTTACGTTTATGATAACTCGCTGCAAAGTTACAAATATTTTTTGTTCAACATTAAATTATCCCAACCATTATAGTTGGTCACAATCATGTTTCACCATTGCAGCTTGGCGAGAAACTCTTTGTTTACTGCCGGGTAAGCCATCGTTTACTGCCGGATAAGCCGTAGTTCCATGCCGGGTAAGCCAATGCCCCATGCCGTTGAACTTGATGCCCCATACCGTGGGGCATAGTGCCAACTTCTGCCACACGTTAAATTCTTTTGTATATATATCAGTAAAATATCACCAAAAAGTTGCAAGTATAAAATATTATTAGTTATTTTGCAAGCAAGAACTATCACGGGGTGCTGAGATGCTCAGCTGAGATTATACCCATAGAACCTGATGCGGACAATGCCGCCGAAGGGAAAATGATATAACTTGTTTTTGCGGAAAACCCCTATTTTCATCACACCACGTTCACGATGATGAAATTAGGGGTTTTGCTTTTTCTTCAAGGAAACACAATTCCACAAGAAGCCCTAAGTGAGGTTTAACTATCGTTTTAATAACCATATTTAGGACAAAACTATGAAAGTGAAAATCAACAACAAGGAAACAGAAGTTGCAGCAAGCACCCTGTTTGAGTTGGCTAAAGAAATGTCGTTGCCTGAAAAAGGTGTGGCAGTAGCAGTGAACAACCGTATGGCACCACGCACTGACTGGGAGCAAACGAAGATTAACGATGGCGACAGCATCGTTATCATAAAAGCTGTGTGTGGAGGATAACGCATAATATCCCATAAACAGATTACAGATATAACATATTAATATAATATACAGAATAAAACAACAAATCATTATACATAAATGGAAAAATTGGTTATCGCAGGACGCGAATTCAATTCACGTCTATTTCTTGGTACAGGAAAATTCAACAACAATGCCTTGATGGCGGAATCCATAAAAGCATCGGAAACAGAAATGGTGACAGTGGCAATGAAGAGGATTGAACTTAACGACGAGCACGATGACTTGCTGTCGCACATAGTACAAAATCCAAACATTCAGCTGCTTCCAAATACCAGCGGAGTGAGAAATGCCGAGGAGGCAATCTTCGCAGCCCAAATGTCGAGAGAGGCATTTGGAACAAACTGGCTCAAACTTGAAATTCATCCAGACCCTCGTTATCTCTTGCCAGACTCCATAGAAACTCTCAAGGCTACAGAAAAGCTCGTGGAAATGGGATTCGTGGTATTGCCTTATTGCCAAGCCGACCCAACTCTATGCAAGCATCTTGAAGAGGCTGGTGCAGCCACGGTAATGCCTCTGGCTGCACCTATTGGCACGAACAAAGGACTGCGCATGAAGGATTTCCTGCAAATTATCATCGAACAGTCAACTGTGCCTGTTGTGGTTGATGCCGGCATAGGAGCACCAAGCCATGCAGCCGAAGCCATGGAAATGGGTGCCGACGCTTGTTTGGTGAACACCGCCATTGCCGTTGCCGGTAATCCGGTGGAAATGGCAAAAGCATTCAAAGAAGCAGTGGTATGCGGCAGACGCGCCTATGAAGCCGGACTCGGAGCAATCAGCGACTGTGCAGAAGCAAGTTCACCGCTGACAGCCTTTTTGAACGAATAGCAACAGAGACAACTTATCAACAACCAGTTTAAACGACATATAAGATTATGCCACAAGACAATAAAGCCTACGCCAAGAGAGAAAAGGCGTATATGCAAGGAAAGCTGTTCCCTAACATTAAAGTTGGAATGACAAAGGTAAACCTCACGCCAACAGTGGTGCGCGACGAAAAGGGACTGCCACACATGACACAGAATGCACCGGTTTACATCTACGATACAAGCGGTCCGTATAGCGACCCAAACATTGAAATAGACCTCAAGAAGGGATTGCCGCGCATCCGCCAACAATGGATTGAAGACCGCAACGATACAGAGCAGCTTGCCGAGATAACCAGCGAATACGGCAAACAGCGACTTGCTGACCACTCGCTCGACCATCTGAGATTTGAGCATATCCAACTGCCACGCCGTGCAAAGAGCGGTAAGCATATCACACAGATGGCTTACGCCAAAGCCGGAATCATAACTCCGGAGATGGAGTATGTTGCCATCCGCGAGAATATGAACTGCGAGGAGCTTGGTATAAATTCGAACATCACCCCAGAGTTTGTACGCGCTGAAATTGCACGCGGACGTGCTGTACTCCCGGCAAACATCAACCACCCCGAAAGCGAACCAATGATTATCGGCAGAAACTTCCTTGTGAAGATAAACACCAACATCGGCAATTCAGCCACAACTTCGAGCATCGAAGAAGAGGTTGACAAGGCGGTGTGGTCGTGCAAATGGGGTGGCGACACGCTCATGGACCTTTCCACTGGCGACAATATCCATGAAACCCGCGAGTGGATCGTGCGCAACTGCCCGGTACCGGTAGGCACCGTACCTATATATCAAGCTTTGGAGAAAGTCAACGGCAAAGTGGAAGACCTGAACTGGGAGGTATACCGCGACACGCTGATAGAGCAATGTGAGCAAGGTGTGGATTATTTTACCATACATGCCGGAATACGCCGCCACAATGTGCATCTTGCCGACAACCGCCTCTGCGGTATCGTAAGCCGTGGTGGAAGTATCATGAGTAAGTGGTGCTTGATTCACGACCAAGAAAGTTTCCTGTATGAGCATTTTGACGACATCTGCGACATCGTGGCACAATACGACGTTGCACTGTCGCTTGGCGACGGACTGCGCCCTGGATGTATTGCCGATGCTAATGACGCAGCACAGTTTGCCGAGCTTGACACCATGGGAGAACTCGTTACCAGAGCATGGGACAAAAACGTGCAAGCGTTTATTGAAGGTCCTGGACACGTGCCTTTGCACAAGATAAAGGAGAACATGGAGCGACAGCTCGACCACTGTCATGAGGCTCCGTTCTACACCCTCGGACCGCTTGTAACCGACATTGCTCCTGGTTACGACCATATAACATCAGCAATAGGCGGAGCACAGATTGCATGGCTCGGAACAGCAATGCTCTGCTATGTTACACCAAAGGAACATATCGCACTGCCTAATAAGGAAGATGTGCGCACTGGAGTGGTGACATACAAGATTGCCGCTCATGCAGCCGACTTGGCAAAAGGGCATCCAGGGGCTACGATACGCGACAATGCCCTGTCGAAGGCTCGCTTCGACTTTCGTTGGAGAGACCAGTTCCATCTATCACTCGACCCAGAATTGGCACTTCAGTATTTTGAGGAGGCAGGACACACTGACGGGGAATACTGCACTATGTGCGGACCGAACTTCTGTGCTGCCAAACTTACACACGATTTAAGGAAATTAAAATAAACCAGAATGACAAATAGATACAACCGTCAGACCATGCTGCCAGAAATTGGCGAGGCTGGACAAAAAAAAATTCGAAAAACAAAGGTCTTGCTGATTGGGGTGGGCGGACTCGGCTCTCCTATAGCTACATATCTGACAGGTGCGGGTATCGGCAAGTTAGGACTTGTGGACGATGATGTGGTGGATATTACAAATCTGCACCGCCAAGTGCTCTACACCGAGGAACAAGCCGGAATGAAAAAGGCAGAATGTGCGAAGCAAAGACTTACTGCAATAAACAATGAAGTGGAAATTGAAGCCTACCCATTCAGACTAACAAAAGACAATGCCGAAGACTTGATAAAAGACTATGACATTGTGGTTGACGGGATGGACAACTTTGCCACTCGATACATCGTAAGCGATGCCTGCGAAAATCTGCACAAGCCGTATGTATACGGTGCTATCCGTGGACTTGAAGGACAGGTTGCCGTGCTGTGCAAGGGAGAGCGCACATACCGCTCACTGCTACCCGACGAACAGGCTGTGCTGTCGATGCCACATCCAGGCAAAGCCGTGCTTGGCACCACACCGGCAGTTGTAGGCAGCGTGGAAGCATGCCAGGTTATACAACTTGCCGCTGGCTTCGGCTCGCCACTGATAGATAAACTTTGGACCGTTAATCTTGGAACCATGGAGAGCATGGTGATTGAAATGTAAAAAAGAAAAGAAAATATGTTTTCAGATGAATTAAACAAAATAAGTTGGGAAGAGACCACTGAGCGTATAGCCAACATGACCTCTACCGATGTAAAACGCGCTTTAGCGAAAAGCTATTGCGACGTAAACGACTTCATGGCTCTGCTCTCACCAGCAGCAGAACCGTATCTTGAGGAAATGGCGCGACTGTCACGCCGATATACTGAAGAACGATTCGGCAAAACAATGTCGATGTTCATTCCTCTATATATCACGAACTCGTGTTCCAACTCGTGTGTATACTGTGGCTTCCACCGCGAAAATCCCATGGCACGTACTATCCTGACACCGGAACAGATTGAAAACGAATACAAGGCGATAAAAGAATTGGCTCCGTTTGAAAATATCCTGCTCGTAACGGGAGAGAACCCGGCAAAGGCTGGCACACCATATTTGGCAAAAGCTATTGATATAGCAAAGAAATACTTCTCGAACATAAAGATTGAGGTTATGCCACTTTCTACTGAAGACTACAAGACTCTTGCCGAACACGGAATGAATGGAGTTATCTGCTTCCAGGAAACTTATAACCGCAACCACTACAAGCTGTATCATCCACGAGGAATGAAGAGCCGCTTTGAATGGAGATGCGATGGCTTTGACCGCATGGGGCAAGCTGGAGTACACTCTATCGGAATGGGAGTGCTCATCGGACTGGAAAAGGAATGGCGAACAGACGTGACAATGATGGCTTACCACCTGAGATATTTGCAAAAGCATTACTGGCGTACAAAATACAGCGTGAACTTTCCAAGAATGCGCCCTGCACAAAACGAAGGGTTCCAGCCTAACTGTTTCATGTCCGACCGCGAACTGGCACAAGCAACATTTGCCATGAGAATATTCGACCACGATGTTGACATTTCATATTCAACACGTGAGCCAGCCTTTATCCGCGACAACATGGCTACGCTTGGAGTCACAACGATGTCGGCAGAATCAAAGGTAAACCCTGGAGGATACCACACGTATCCTCAGGCTCTTGAACAATTCACCGTGAGCGACGAGCGAACGGCAAAGGTTATAAACCAAAGACTAAAAGAATTGGGACGCGAACCTGTGTGGAAAGATTGGGACGCATCGTTCGACCTGTTCAATCCGCTGAAAAAGAAAGCATAGCATTAAAAAGAAAAATCCGCAACTGCCAATTAAAGAACAGTTGCGGATTTTTTCTTTTCCTTTCATTAACCTACTCTTTCATGCCGAAATCATCAGGTATCCTAAGGAATGATGCCACGATGAACGGCAAGATGCAGCTCATCATCACTATAACGAAAAACCACTGATAGCCAACGGCTTGGGCAAGTGCACCGGCAAACAATCCAGGCAACATCATAGAGAGAGCCATAAAACCTGTGCAAAGAGCATAGTGTGAGGTCTTGTGCTCGCCCTGGCTGAAGAATATCATGAAAAGCATATAGGCACTGAAGCCGAATCCATAGCCAAGGTTTTCAATGAATACACACAAGTTTATAACAAACAGGCTTCCAGGCATGTCGAAAGCAAGGAACACGTATGTTATATTTGGTATCGTTATGGCAAACGTCATAGGCCAGAGCCACTTTTTCAATCCATCACGACTGGCTGCAAGTCCGCCAACCACACCGCCTACGAGCAAACCTATAACTCCCACCGTACCGTTAACCATTCCAAATTCCATTGGAGTAAGTCCTAAACCACCTTTGCTGGGTTGTGCTTGCAGGAATAGCTGTGAAACGGGGGTGAGCAAAGCCTCTGGCAAACGGAAAAGGAGCATGAATGATATAGCAAGCAATATCTGCTTCTTTTGGAAGAAAGAGACGAATGTGGCACAAAACTCCGAAACCAACTCCTTTGCCGTGCGCCTCTCATCATGGTTCACATCCTCTTTCGGACGCGGAAGGATATAGCTATGATACAGGAATAAAGCTATAAAAAGTCCGGTAAGTGCAAAAAATATCAAGCACCACGAATATTTTATCTGATACCTGTATACAACTTGCAACACTCCTGCAAGTGCAATAAGTGCACCCTTGCCGAATATCATCGACAAGCGGTAGAATGTGCTTCGAATGCCAACGAAGGTAGTCTGGTCGTGCTCGCATAACCCCATCATATAAAAGCCATCGGCAGCCACATCATGAGTGGCACTGGCAAAAGCCATAAGCCAAAAGAAACAAATGGTGCCCTGTAGCCACCAGTCAGCCTGGATGGTGAACGCCACCCCGGCATAAGCTGCCCCGACAAGCATCTGCATTGTCGTTATCCACCAACGCTTGGTTTTATATAAATCAAGGAATGGACTCCAAAATGGTTTTATCATCCACGGAAGATAAAGCCACGAAGTATAGAAAGTAACCTCAGCATCGCTCAATCCCAACTGCATATACATCTCTATTGTCAATGCCATGACTGCAATGTATGGCAACCCCTCTGCAAAATACAGGGTAGGAACCCATGCCCAAGGCGATATTTTGTTCTGCATTTTATTCTATTGTTATATTTTTATCAATATATTTTCTTTATCTCTGCATTGCGATAGTAATGAAGCAATATCTGGTCGTAGAGATACCCTTTCTCTCCCATCACAGCGGCACCGATTTGGCATAATCCAACTCCATGCCCCCAACCGGCTCCTGTCAGTTCAAAGCTTGCTGGTACATTATTGGTATCTACACCTTCCCTGTCAACAACAAATGCACTGCTGTACAAATGCGTGTCGCTGAGTGCACGACGTATTTCAAGCTCTTTTCCTATTGTAAAAGAATGCTCGCTGCCCAGAATAAGCAGTTTGCTTATTCTGCCACTCTTGCCCCTCTCCAAAGGTTTCAAATCTATTATATCACCAAGATTCAACTTCAATTTGTCGGCAAGTAGCTGCTTTATCTTCTCCTGGGATATGGAAACGTGCCAACGATAGAAATCGGCTGTTTCCTGATCGTAATCATTGAGCACCTGGGAAAGGATGCCAGCATCTTGAGTATTGCAAAAACTCTCAGGACTCGTTCTGATCCATTTATCGGCAACAGCCTCATCACGCAAATCAGGCAGATTTGCCGATGAACTGGCAATCATCCCTTCTTTAGTGTCTCTTACAGCAATAAGGTATGGCTTGGGGAGATTTTCCCAACAATACTGGAATTCTTCACTCACTCCACCACAACATTTTGAAAAGCGTGCGTCACAGATGTCTTCGTCATACATCAGAATCTGTCCTCTCGTTTCTTTTATCGCTTCTGCAACATGGGCTGAAGTTTCTTTCGTTATTCCTTGATAACGCTGACAATGATCATCGGCACAAACATCAAAGATGGTGTGGTCTTCGCGGTCATACCAACGGATGAGCATATCGTCTTTCTTTATAAAGGAAAAGAAATTATTGCCAGACTCTGCCACATCTTTTCTCTTCTTCATCTGTGCTAAAAGCCATGAACGCGAAATAACGGCATGCGCCTTCAACAATTCGATGCTTGACGTTGCACTCATCTCACTTGAAATGACACTCTCAAGGTATTTCTCTACAGGCAAACTGTTTATGGCACATATCTTATCTGCCTCTACAACAAGATGCAGCTCGCCCAAGAATGTTTGTGTTTCCTTGCGCTCCCAATGGAAGTTTACACCTATCGTAACATCAAAGAGAGAGAAAGATGCTTTGCCGGTCAGTGGAGTGAAGCAAAGCTCACGATACTGATTGCCGTTCCATAATATTCCACCTTCAGAGAATTCAACTGCTTGCTTGCCTGTTATGATTTCGCCTTTTGCCGAATATTCACCATTTAATGAAAATTCTATCTTCTCAGCACTGACAATGCCAACATGGACATTTGGCTCATGATGTTTTGGACAAAGCACCGATACTGCGCTATGCTTACACGAAGCTTTCTGAATGTTGCTCTTTACCAAAGCAAACTGCTCATCCGTAAGACTCACCTCTCTCAGTATGCCGACTGCATTTTCTGGAGTTATTTTATCAAAGTCTTCCTTACGTGGCGTTATAAGCAAACCTCCCATATCAAGAGCACCAGGACTGACCATCAATGTGTCTGCCACACTTGAGTTCAAGGAATCTAAAGAAGGATAACAATCGGGACGATGCTTGCGGCGTGGGAACACAACTGTAAAGAATACATCGTCTGTTCTCCAGCATATAAGATTCATCATAGGTTCCGTATCTCCTGCATTCTGTGGTAAAGCTTTATACACAAGTTTGAAAAGCTCTGCATCTGCTTTCTGACTATGACTCTTTATGAGCAATGCCGGAGAAGGATATTCTGATATATCTGAGATGCTGTCGCCCTCTGACGTTGAATATACCTCAACAAGGCTACGAGAATATTTCTGCCATCCTATCTGTATTGGCAGAATACCATTACACCCAGCCTGAAAATGGCAATGATCTGGAGCCGAAGCACCGCATTTCGGTCCGTTATAAAATACCATTAGCTCAGGGTAATCCTGGAGAATGTGATGTATCTCACTATAATTGTGATATATAGACTGTGGCTGATGGTTAACCATTGGAATGGTAAAATGCACTGGCAGAATAGGATAAGGATTAACAAGAATCTCAAAATTCTTGTCTATTACCTTTGTCATCTGCTCTTCTGGACGATTTTTCTTACAAAGGAAACAAGGGCGTTTCTCTATGCTCTTTTTGTCTATTTTCGCTCCTGTAGACACTATCCTTGCTGGATTATACTGAACTCTAAGCGTAGTGTTGCCAATAGTTAGAGAACGCTGCTCTATATTATGCAAATTGCGAAAATTATCACGTGCCAATTGCCATTGCTCCATCTGTCTGTTGAAAAAGCGATGCAAGGAATTATCATCCATAAACATGGTCTGCCCTTTAGTCATTTGCTCTCTTGCAGAAAGTTCTATTGTGCGCAATCTGTCTTTATAAAGATTGTTTGCATTTACCTTTTCTATACTCAAAGCAGCATCGCTGTTTCCTCCCCACCGACGACAGAGATAAAGCTCCGTGAATATTCGCCCTATCTTATACCGTCTGCAGAAAGCAAGTGCCATGGCATAATCTTCTCCATAACTTGTGTTTGGAAATTGTAACTGACGTAGCAATGGGGTAAAAAATGCTCTTGGTGCTCCTAAACCATTTATGCGCAATGCATTGTTGCAACCGTTATTGTCGGTCCACTCTGCATGATTTATCAACCCAGGGGGAAGAGTGTTTAAATCAAAGTCACACATCCTATAACTGCCTATAATCATTGCTGCATGCTGCTTATGAAACTCATCTACTATAGTTTGCAATGTGTAAGGAGAAGAATAGAGGTCATCGCTGTCTAACTGTACAGCAAAACGCCCACAGTTACGATCGTTCACAGCAACATTCCAACATCCACCAATACCAAGATCTGTTCTTTCTGGAATAATGTGTATAAGTTGCGGATATGAATCGCTGTTGTTTTTCTTCGT
The DNA here is from genome assembly GCA_934217675.1 of uncultured Prevotella sp. Taxonomy (GTDB): domain Bacteria; phylum Bacteroidota; class Bacteroidia; order Bacteroidales; family Bacteroidaceae; genus Prevotella. Next base: position 11,951 of record CAKQCV010000033.1, read on the forward strand.
ATACTCAGAAAGCAAATTCGTAGTGTTGTCTGTTGAATGGTTGTCAACAACAATTACATTGAACTTGAACTTTGTTTTCTGTGACAAAGCACTGTCTACAGCATCACATATAGTCTTTTCCCGGTTTCTTACAGGGATTATTACAGAAGCCTCGTTATCAAACGCTTGTTCATTGAAATCGGGAGTTTCGTAATATGCCGTGTCTATAAAAGCACCTATCTGTTTTAAATGATTTGTAACTGCAGCCTCCATTTCAATTTGGACTTCACGGTTACGTGGATTTACGTAATCAAATTGCTTCTCGCCACTTGTTCTTGTATCCTCCTCCTCTTCTGTATAAAGATATTCATTAATATGAAATATATTGCCGTTTCTGCTCAAAAACAATCTGAGGTCATACAGAGCCGCATATTTATAATCTGTACTGCGGTTTATTGCGACATACTCCCTGATAAGCTTTGATTTGATAAGTAATACACTACCAAAATCAAAATCATCGCGCAAACTTCCTGACTGATAGTCAATAACCGGATGGCATACAGTATTTCCGTTCTCTACAGAATAATGGTCGCTATAAACCATTACAGAATTTGTCTCTGCAGCAACTCTTATCATTCTGCGCAAAGAATACAAGCCAAGCGTTAAAGGGGAAATCTTTGTATACAACAATACATATTCACTATTCAAATTGTCTGCTATACTACTTATCGCCAAAGACGACTGCATGTTATCTACAACAATAAACGTGCAACCCTCCGGAACCGTGTTGCTTTTGGCAAACTCCTCCGACACAAGTAAGTTTATATGTTTCACAGCTCTACATTCTCTCATTTGCTGCAAAGTAGGTTTCACAGCATCTATATCAGAACATGGAAGGAAACAATCAGTCTTTAATATCATTGGTATCTTCTTTATTTAGATTCTACTGCTATCATTTATTCTCTTCGAGCCATGCATCTATCAGCTTTCTGGCTATACTTAGTTTTTCTGGAATCTGTGGTAAGTTGTCTTTTCTAAACCATGAGCCACGAGCAAGCTCTGATGTCTGGAGCTTTATCTCACCACTAACGTAATCGGCATTGAAACCAACCATCAAGCCACAAGGATACGGCCACGGCTGACTACCGAAATATTTAAGGTTCGTTATTTTCAAATGGGTTTCTTCCATCACCTCACGATGCACAGCTTCTTCAAGCGTTTCGCCCGTTTCCACAAAACCTGCCACCAATCCCATAAAATTGCTCTTGAAATTTCTGGCATGTACGAGCAATACTTCATCACCACGATGTATGAGCACTATTATCGCTGTGGCAAGTTGTGGCCATACCTCTTTTCCACATTCTGTACAGCGTTTGCTTATCTCTGTATGCATTTTCATTGGAGCACCACAAACGCCACAAAACTTGGTGTTCTGATCCCAATAAAGCAGTTCCTCGCATTTACCTGCCTTTAAATAAAGATCGAGTGGCAGCTTATAATAGCTTGGGCGCAAACTGCACATTTCATATTTGTCATTATCATTCACAGGAGAATCTATACTGTATGTCCTCACTTCTGTACCATCAGACTGTGTAACAGTCATTATATTTGTCCAAGGTTTTGTTTCAGTCGGAGGTTGTTCACAGTATGGTATTGTGTAAGTTCCGTCAGAAAGCTTCTCAAGCATTATATCTCCTTTACAGAAGACAAAGAAAAAATACTTCATTTCATAAGATGCTTTAATCATTGAACAATAGTTTACGGTCACGCTCCAAAGCTGGTTTTACCAATTTTTCCGGAACAAAACGCCAATTGTTGTTTGCCACAGGTGTTAAAGTTCCTTGTTTTTTTATCTCTTCTGATAGATAATGGCGTAAATCAAGCTCGCTCTTATATTCTATTCTTTCCGTTAATTTATCTTTGGGTATTCCTGCTCCCTTCGTCAACAACTCACCACCACCATTTGCACGATAGCTGTTCATTGCCACACGATACCATTTCTTTGGATTAAACTTCTCACCGTTCGACATGCGGATAATTTTCACCTTATGTCCATCAGGTTTTGTTACATCCACCACATAGTCTATTCCTGCAGCTGAATCAAAGTTGAATGTCATGTTGCGGAAACCAAACTTCTGCATGTCTGAAGAATTTCGCTCGTCAAGTTGCATAATATGATCGTTTTTGCTCTTCATTGTATTTACCCACAAATCATAGCTCATTTCAAGATGATTCCTTATCTCTTCACCTGTCATTCGCAATACACAAAGTTGATTTTCATATTTATACAATTTGAACATATCGCTCATATATATCGGACCAGCTTTTAAAGCAGCATTAAACTGCAATGGGGCATTAAAAGAAACATCGGCTTTAGTTATGCTTAATTGCAGATTATGAATCAAGTCTATGAACTTTGAGCTACCGAAAAAACTGTCTTTTGTATATATTGTTGATGTAAGACTTCCTATTTTCTGTCCTACATATTTTTTTACATCCTCAATGTCGTCAGCAAAATCTGCTACAAATTTCTCATTTATCGGTTCAGAAGTAATATCATGCACTTCTCCTGTAATTTTCTTATCAACAACCTTACCGTCTTTAATTTTCAGTTCTATCTGTGCATCACCAACATTCATAGCGTTGCATGACGGATCTAAACATAATACAGTATTTCCGTCCGGACCTTTTTCTTCTGCCTTGCGAGCCCGATGATCGTGTCCGAAGAATATTACATCAAAACCTTCTACTGTCTTTGCTGTTGACTGGGCAGCATCTTCATTATATTCAGCAGTTGTTATACCCCCACTCCATCCACTATGGAAAAGTCCTACCACAATATCCGGTTTTTCGTTTTCCTTAATATACTTTATCCACTTTGATGCTGATTTTTCAATACTCTCAAAACGCAGTCCACTCCATAGACTTTCGGAAAGCCAACATGGAATTGCCGGTGTAAGCATACCAAGAACAGCAATCTTTACACCTTCACGCTCTATAATGGTATAAGGTTTGATATAAGGTTGGTTGGTTGCTGTATTAATAATATTTGCACCAAGCACAGGACATTTCATTTCTTTTATCCATTTATCATAAACAGCATGTCCAGGCTCAATATCATGATTTCCAACAGTAACTGCATCATACTTCATATAATTTAGAATCTTGGAAACTATATTCTGTCTGTCTGTAGCTACATAGTTAGAGTAATAGCAAGTTGGCTGCCCTTGCAAAATATCACCATTATCCAGCAAGACAACATTTTTTCCGTATTCTTTTCTTAGTTTATCAACATAAGAGTATACTCTTGCCATAGACCCTTTTGTTTCTTTTCTCTCAATGAAGTTATACGGGAAAAAACTACCATGAACATCGCTTGTCTCTATAATCCTAAGCTTCACAGTTTTTGTTTCCTGTGCCGTAGCACCGCTCAAGGCTGTAAAACCGAGCATTGCAATAAATATATATCTGAGTTTCATAATACTTGCAAATTTAGGCAAAATTCCTGAATTATAATAGTATTAAAACAAAAAAGAGATAAAAACAAAGATCCCTTGCAAATCTACGATTTACAAGGGATTTACCTTTGGGTGGCAGGTGGGACTCGAACCCACGACATTCAGAACCACAATCTGACGCTCTAACCAACTGAACTACGGCCACCATGTAAGCTTGAACAAGTTATTGTTTCAAAGCGAGTGCAAAGTTACGTGATTTATTTGAAACTTCCAAATAAATCACGTTTTTTTTTCAAAATTTCTTTATTTTGCTGTTTTTTCAGCTTGCTGAGGAGCTGTTTGCTGTGCTGCAGGAGCTGATTTCTGTGCGCCATTTGCTGCAGGAGCTGATTTCTGACCAGCACCAAAACCTGGCAAATTGTTAGGATTTGCCTGTGGAGCCTCTGTTGCATTTTCCATAACGCTCTTTGAAGCTGTTGACTCAGGAGCAGTATAAGCACATACCACACTGAATATTACCATAGCAATTGCAAGACCCCATGTTGCCTTTTCAATGAAGTCAGTAGTCTTGCGCACACCCATAATTTGGTTTGAAGAAGAAAAGTTTGAAGCTAAACCTCCTCCTTTTGACTCTTGAATCAGCACGATAAATATCATAAGAAGTGCTGCCAAAACGATAAGAATTAAGAATAATGTGTACATCTTCCTTTGTTATTTGTATTTATTGTTTATTATTAATTTCTCTAGAAAGCGAATTTGGTCTGCAAAGTAAACATTTTTTTTTGGATAATTCAAATTTATACGCTTAATTATTTCCAAAGCCTTGGAATATTGACCTTGTTTTATATATATACGTGCTAAAGTTTCGGTAAAGACCCCTTCATCTCCCTCTTTTTCTTCTGTTTTGTCTTCATCGAACGTAGGCGGATTATCTGGAGCTTCTGCAAGTTCTATCTTACCTCCCTCGTTATTTATAAAGTTATCTATAAGATCTTGCCCTTTTAAATGAGGATGCTTATCTACAGATTTCCTTTCATCTTCGTCATTTTCCGTTTCAAGTAGATATGACACATAATCAACAGCAGCATCAGCTGGTGTAGGCTTGCGTTTTGCCTTTGTTTCAATATTGTCTTCTTTGCCCGGAACAGTATCAAGAAATTGATCTATTAGAGAAATTGTTCTACTCTCATCTTTCTTGTCCCCAGAAACATGATACTTCTTTTGTGTACCATCCTCCAAGTTGCGAAGTTTGTAATGTGGTGACTCTACTATATTAAAAATCACTTTACGGTCTGAGAAATATACAGAAGCCTTGCGAAGCTCTTCATCAAACGACGGACTATGCAATATATACAAGTTCTGCAACATCAACAACCTCGCTGTTTGATAATAAGGGTATATAGCCACAATGGAGCGCAAATCATAAAGCGTTTCCTTATCCATCAGCTCTGGATGTTTTATCAATTTCCCTAAATCCATATTTTTATTTATTTATGCAGCAATTCTATTTACCAATTTGCAACAGTTGCATTAAAGATTTGATCTGTTATGTCTTTTACCATCTGTGTAACACATTCCTCTTGCACAGAATTTAGTGACTGACGACTATCATAAGTCGTTGTTGCCGTGAATTGTCTTTCAAAGTCTTCACTATGATTGGCATTATTCACAAATCTGACATTTACCGTCATAGAAAGCTCTACCTGAGCAGACTCTCCCTGTGCTGTAACAGCCTTATTTCTTTGTGAGTACTGAGTTATCTCACCTTCAATTTTCAAATCACCATTACGCCTAACCTGGCTCAACCGTGTATGGTTAGCGAAAACATCTTTTAATTGGTTATTGAATATGCTTGCCATTGGTCCCCACACATAGCTTGAGCGAATAGGAAAATCTGAAATCTGTATTGTCTTTGTCTTATTGTAGTCTATACTTGCACCATTGAACTTATACGAGACGCTACAGGAAACAACAGCAATAAGGCAAAAAAACAGGACTGTCGATTTTAGGATATCCCTGTAAACATTAAATCCCTTATATATAATGTTTTTATCTTTTGTTTTCATTATTACATCAAGCCAATATATTATTTATCAAGCCCATACTGTTTTATTCTTCTATAAAGAGTACGGTCGGAAATACCTAATTCCATTGCAGCTTTCTTACGATTGCCATTGTTCTTTTCAAGAGCCTTCTCAAGCATCTGTCTATTTATATTCTCAAGATTGAGATTCTCCGACTCTGATATTTCTTCTGCTACAGCATCCTGCACAATCTGTCCATGATTTCTATCTAAACCTTGTTGACGAACAGGAATAACTGTTGGTACATTATGGGATGAATCCATCAAAGAAGCATTAGTCTCTTCGATATCTTTTTGTCTATCAATATCAATTACATTGCCTTTATTATCAAGAAACGAATTTCGATCTGTCACAGCATCTATACCATTAGCTTTATTCGAGATATCAAGCTGCGTTCTTAAACTATCGATTTCACGACGTAGTTCCGAAACGTTACCACGCAATTCATACAGTATTTTATACAACAAGTCGCGTTCTTTTTCATACGAATGCTGCCCTGAAATATTCTCACTTCCTATTGTAGCAAGTTGTGTCGTTTCTGTATCATTTGGAATAAACTGCGAGAGCGTTTCTGCTGATATTTCCCTTTCTTCAGCCAATATTGACATTTGCTCTGTTATATTTTTCAGCTGTCTAACGTTGCCCGGCCACTTGTATTTAAGCATCAACTGCTTGGCCGAATCTGTAAGTGTTATTTTAGGCAAACTGTATTTATCAGCCATCTGCATGGCAAACAAACGGAACAAAAGGAGAATGTCATTGCCTCTATCACGTAATGGTGGCATCTGTATTGGTATTGTATTCAAGCGATAATACAAATCCTCTCTAAAACGTCCTTCACTTACTGCCTTACGCATATTTACATTAGTTGCAGCAACGATACGAACATCTGTTTTCATGATTTTCTGTCCACCGACTCGTATATATTCACCAGTTTCCAATACTCTAAGCAGTCTTGCCTGTGTTGCTAAAGGCAACTCTCCTACTTCATCAAGAAAGATTGTTCCTTTGTTTGCAACGCCAAAATACCCCTCGCTTTCACCAACGGCACCTGTAAAAGCACCTTTTTCATGTCCAAACAATTCACTGTCGATAGTTCCTTCTGGAATTGAGCCACAATTTATTGCAAAATATTTTTCTCTTTTTCTTGGCGAATTATCGTGAATAATACGTGGAATTATTTCTTTTCCGACTCCGCTCTCTCCAATAATAAGCACAGACAAATCTGTGGGTGCAACTTGTAAAGCTACGTCCAAGGCACGGTTCAAGCTATCGCAATTTCCAACGACATTATACCGCTGTTTTATTTTCTGAAGATCGGTTGTATTCATATCAACGTGACAAAATTACATAATAAAATTCACTATTCCGTAATTATCCTTGTTTTTTTATCATTATTCTCAGACTTTTCCATCTTTATCAGCAGCAATCCTATGGCTGTCCATAACAACTCCCTTAACCGCACGATGAGAGCTACAAAAACGCCATTGCTCAATGTCATCGACAATTCTGATGCCGACATCATGAAACCACCTTCGCGACCACCGAGCTGTAACGGAATGAAGAAAAGCAGATTTGCGAACAACGAAGTAAATGCAAGCATTATAACACATGACCAATAACTCACATCGGGCATAACCACAAGAAGAACAAACATTATCTCAAAGCTTGAGAGAAAGCGGCACAGTAGTTCTAAACCTACGGCAACCACAAATGCTACCGGACTCTGCTTATGAAGAGCTGCAATCTGCCTATCCACAGTTTCAAGCTGCGATTTATGGTTGTAGACCAAACCATGTGCCCATTTACCTATCCAAGGTAAATTACTTAACCATTTGGCAAGGCGCACAGCAAGACCTTTTTTGTAACCTTTCATAAAGAACCATAACCCTAACAAGCAGAATACTACCACGAGAGAAAGTATAACGCATATTACAGGAGTAAGTTCTACTGTAAAGAGACAAATTACCACCGACAGCAACCAGAACCAAAAATGGCTGAATATATGTGTCATAACATAAAGGATTACAGACGATGACGCCCGCTCAACCCCTATTCGTGGTGCAAGCTCCATTATTCTATATGCTTCACCACCCATAAGTCCTCCCGGTGTTGCATAATTCAAGGCAAAGCCTGATACTGTCACCTTATACAGCCAGAAAAAACTGAATGGATTTTTTTTGCCATCCGATTTTCTTCCATCTTCTGTACTCTGATTAATTATTGTATACCATGATGCAGTATTTATTGCATATAGGGCAACCCATAACAAAACGACAGCAAGAAACCAATATCCTGCTCGTTGTAATCCTCTCCACACGTCATCAAAATCCAATTGCGTAACCATAATGACGAGGACAATCAAGCCAAAGATGAAAAATCCGTTTTGATATTTTTTATTCATCAATTAGCAGCATTATTCTTCTTTTTGCTCTCCCGGTTTTGTCTTAGGACGCAAAACTGCAAACCTTACCTTTTCACTATCGTCACGACGTTCATGATATAATTTTTGCAAAGGATTCTGCAAAGGCTCATCATATAATTTTCTATTGCGACAAATATCTATTGCCTTATATACAGCCAATCTAAATGAAGTTTCATCTGCAACTCCCTGTCCGGCAATATCGTAAGCTGTGCCATGATCAGGAGAAGTGCGAACGATAGGAAGCCCTGCTGTTATATTTACTCCATTACCACAAACGATTGTTTTGAATGGAGCTAAGCCTTGATCATGATACATTGCCAGCACTCCATCAAACGAATTATACATGCCATGACCAAAAAAGCCATCTGCTGCAAATGGTCCAAAAGCTTTGATCTGGTTTTCTTCCAATTCCTCAATTGCCGGTTTTATTATCATTTTCTCTTCTGAGCCAATCACTCCACCATCACCAGCGTGTGGATTAAGAGCAAGTATAGCTATTCTTGGGGATGAAACATTGAAATCGCGAAGCAACGACTGGTTGAATATCTTACATTTTTCAACTATCGCCTCTTTGGTTATAGCCTGTGCCACATCCTTTATTGGTAGATGTGTTGTGACAAGAGCCACACGCAATCTTTCGCCAGCAAGAATCATAAGAGCTTCATTTCCATCCCCTACACGGTCTTGTATATATTCTGTATGTCCACAGAAATGAAAATCATCACCCTGTATGTCGTTTTTGTTTATAGGAGCTGTGACAAGAGCATCGTAACTGCCAGTCTTAAAATCTTCCATTGCTTTTTCCAAAGCTTTGAATGCAGCCATACCGGCTTCTTTAGAAGGATGCCCCATATCAACTTTCACATCATTATCAAAAGTTGTCAGCAAATTGACCTTTCCATCAACTGCTTCTTCCACATTTTTTATAATAGTAAAGTTTGCCTGAATACCAAGTGCATTTCTATGGTATGCAGCCACTTTTGGAGATCCATATATTATAGGAGTACAAAGCTCAAGCATAGCCGGTTCAGCAAAAGTCTTGAATATAACTTCATATCCTATGCCATTTGTATCGCCATGAGTTATAGCTATTCTTAATTTTCTATTTTCCATTTTCCTTTATTAATTCGTTCTTTATTTTCTTTGTGCTCAACAATCCGCAAGCAGCCCATATATCCTGTCCTCTGCTTGCCCTTATTGTTGTAAACACCCCATGTTTGGTAAGATAATCACGCAGCGACTCCATTTTCTCGTCGGTAGCACCATGAAGGTCAACATTTGGTATCTGGTGGAAACGTATAAGGTTTACTCTACATTCCAAACCTTCAACGAGTTTTATAATTTCCCGTGCATGCATCATAGAATCATTGACACCATCAAACACGATATACTCAAAAGAGAGTCTTCTCTGATGAGTAAAATCATACTGATGCATCAGTGCTACAACATCTTTTATCGACATTCCTTTTTCTGCCGGCATGAGCATTGCTCGTTGCTCCGGTATAGGCGAATGCATGCTTATTGCTACATGACAGTCGCTCTCGTCAAGGAAACGTTTCAATTTATTTTTCACGCCTACACTACTTACTGTAATACGCTTAGGACTCCACGCGAAGCCATAATCTGCTGTAAGAATTTGTGTAACACGAAGCACATTGTCAAGATTGTCCATTGGCTCTCCCTGCCCCATAAAAACAATGTTTGTAAGTTTTTCCCTTTCAGGCAAAGAGCATATTTGATTCAATATATCAGCAGATGTGAGATTTCCTTCAAATCCTTGTTTACCTGTTTGACAAAACAAGCAGTTCATCTTACAACCTACTTGAGAGGAGACACAAAGTGTTGCACGGTCTCCATCTGGTATATATACTGTTTCAACAAATTTTCCATTTCTTGTCGGAAACAGATATTTTATAGTTCCATCCTTTGACTTTTGACAATCTATCGGTTCCATGCACCCTACAGAAAAGTTTTCTTTCAGCTTTTCTCTGTTTGCTTTTGAGATATTTGTCATATCATCAATATCTTTCACTCCTTTTCCATAGATCCATTTTGCTATCTGCCCACCAGTAAAGGCTGGCATACCAAGCTGCTGCACTGTTGCTTTCAATTCAACAAGCGTCTGTCCAATCAAAGGTGTTTTTAAGTTTGTCATCTTACTTCTCTTTTTACTCTTTTTGAGTGGTTTGAGTTTATTCTGCAAACTTACGAATAAAATCTGAGATTAGCAAGAAGCGTTTTAATTTTGATTGATAAAAGCTATCAAATCAACACAAAGAAACAGAATCCGAATGTTACGCTCTGTAAATTACCATAGTGCAACTTTCGGATTCTATAATGTATTTTTTATTGTTACTTTCTTATGCCCACGGATTTTCTGTAGGATAAGGCAAATTCTTTGGCTGGTTGTATGCTATATCTTTTATACCAAGATATTTGAACACCTCAAATAATGTTTTGCCAACATGTGAGAATGCTACAGCTCCGTGATGTGGATATCCTTTCTGAATGAGCACGTGACGATAGAAACGTCCCATTTCACGTATACCAAAAATACCAATTCCACCAAATGAACGAGTTGGAACATCAAGAACCTCTCCCTCAGCAATGTATGAGCGCAAATTACCTTCTGAATCACACTGCAAACGATAGAATGTGATTGGACTTGCTGCTATATCGCCTTCAAGTGTACCACGAGTGAAATCTGGTTTTCCGCCATTCTCCAACAAACGGTTTTGGATAAGCTGGAATTTTATGGCACGATTTGCACACATCTTACACTGAGGGGTGTTTCCACAGTGGAATCCCATAAATGTATCTGTAAGTTTATAATCATACTTCTTTACTATGTCCTCATCGTATATATACTTAGGAACAGAATTGTTTATATCAAGCAATGTCACGGTGTCGTCAGAAGCACACATTCCGATATACTCCGAAAGTGCACCGTATATGTCAACCTCGCAAGCAACAGGAATACCACGACTTGCCAAACGACTGTTTACATAACAAGGCTCAAAACCAAACTGACTTGGGAATGCCGGCCAGCACTTATCAGCAAATGCCACATACTTACGTGAACCCTTATGTTGCTCTGCCCAATCAAGAAGTGTAAGCTCGAACTGCGCCATACGACGACTCAAATCCGGATAGTACTTGCCTTCACCCATCTCTTCAGCCATATCCTTGCACACATCATCAATGCGCGGATCATTTTCATGCTGCTTGTAAGCAACAAGCAAATCAAGTTCTGAATTTTCTTCTATCTCTACACCAAGCTCATAAAGTCCTTTTATTGGAGCATTACAAGCAAAGAAGTCTTGTGGACGCGGACCGAATGTGATAATCTTCAAGCCCTTCAAACCTAAGATGACACGTGCAACAGGAACGAAATCTGCAATCATCTTAGCGACATCATCTGCCGTACCCACCGGATATTCTGGAATGTATCCTTTCAAATGGCGCATGCCAAGATTATATGAACAGTTCAGCATTCCACAATATGCATCGCCACGACCGTTTATCATGTCGCCATCACCTTCGGCTGCTGCAACGAACATAACAGGACCGTCAAAGTTTTTGGCAATAAGGGTCTCTGGAGTTTCCGGACCAAAATTTCCGAGGAATACAACAAGAGCATTGCAACCTTCGTTTTTCACCTCAGCAACAGCCTTGAGCATATCCTGCTCATTCTCAACTGTCGTTTGACAATTAAACAATTCCCCTTTATATTCTTTTACTATATTTTCACGGCGCTGTGTAGACAGTGCAATTGGAAAGCAGTCACGGCTTACAGCAATGATACCAAGCTTGACTTCTGGAATATTATTACTTACCATAGTAGTTGTTTGAAATGTTTTTGTATAATAAATTTGTTTTTCCGTATTTAAGAATAACGCAATGCATAAGAAGTATAAACTTTTAATTTGCCTAACGTTATCTATGTGCAAAGATATAACAATATTCGCAAGAAAGAAAGACTTAATGATGTTTTTAAGATGAATTGGATATTTATACCCCTATAATTTATATTTTTTACCCTATTACACTGTAACGTTACATCATTTCTTTATCTCACATCTATAATCTTATGTGTCTGCAATGATAAATGCCATTGTGGGTGACGAAGGCAGTAATCTATTGCGCCCAGTAAATTAATTTTATTTTTATTGTCGTCTTTAACGTCACATGGCTGGAGGCTGTAAAAACTTGCCTTTATCTCACCATAGTGGTCAACGGTGTCGTCACTACCTTCATACACAACTTTCAGTTCATCTATATGTGGCAAGACTACTGGTTCATATTTTGGCGAACATGTTATCCAATCTATATCGCAATTTTCCTCCAGCAGATGTGTGCCATTTGTTTCTATCTGAACAAAAAAGCCTTCAGCATGAAGTTTACGTATCAAAGATGAAGTAATTTGTAGAGTTGGCTCACCGCCTGTTACAACAACATGCCTGGCTGGAAACTTTTTCACCTCGGCAACAATAGCGTCTTCACCCATTTCATCATAATGAGAATGATTTGTATCACAAAAGCTGCATTTCAAATTACAACCTGAAAAACGTATAAATACAGCGGGGGTACCGGTGAACTTTCCCTCGCCTTGCAAAGAGTAAAAGATTTCATTTATTCGCATTCTATTCCTCGTCTTTTACGTATGTAGCAATATTGTTTGAACTTTCTTCAACATCTACGCGGTAGCACTGCGGAATCTGTTCACACACCCACTTTGCGATGTTCTCTGCAGTAGGATTAAAAGGCAATAAATCATTGAAATTTCCATGATCAAGATAATCATGAACAGCATTCTTTATATGCTTAAAATCAATAACCATTCCTGCTTCATTGAGTTCTTTTGATTTACAATATACTGTAATAATCCAGTTATGACCATGCAGATTTGTACATTTACTCTCATACGGCAGACTTAGTTTATGACAGCCTGCTATTTCCATCTTTTTTTTTACGTAATACATTTTATATGTAAATCTTCTATTTCAATATGTTCAAATTATTTCTCATGCAAAATTAGTATATTTATTTCTATTTTCATGAATATAATATATAAAAAAGTAAAACGGTTGAACTACGACAATATCGAAGTCCAACCGCTTTATTATTTCAAAAAGTAATCAACCTTATTTGTAAAGTTTCATACCAATGTTCATTCCTACACTTGCTAATACTGCGAATGCTACTACACCTGCTGTTACTAACATAAAAGTCATCATAATTAATTTCCTTTCTCTTTTTAGTTATCGTTAAACAATCTTTTAATATAACTGCTCTCTTGCAGTCTTTCTAATACCTTTTCGTTTTATCTGATGCAAAGATAGTGCAATTCGTGTTCGCACACAACAAAAACATCAAAAAGAATGAATTACTATTAGTTTTATTGATTTCCATCAAATATTATAAGCGCAAGAATAGAATAATGTAAGTTCAATTGACATAAATCATGCATTATATAATACAAAAGTATGACAAATCTTCATGTATTTTTACAATAAAGATGACAGATTGTCATTTATCTACAAATATTAAACATTACGTTATATTTATAAGTTTCTTAATGAGAAGAATATCAAGTGTAAAGTCACATAGTGGTTAATAAAAAAACGCCAAGCAATTCCTGTTAACGTCAAAATGAATCCAGTAAACATCAGTACATCATACTCGCACCGCCAGTGCATCTGCCATGCACCATCGGTGCTGTTTGTTTGCATCGACAGTGTGCCGGAGCTTTGATTGGAGCCTACAGGATTTACATGGCTGCATCATGATTTATAACAACATTGCTTTACCGCAAATATCGCTTAAGATCAGCACCCAGTGGCATCCCTCACATCCCTCACTGCATCCCTCACCATCCGGAATGCCCATGTATAAAGGGGAAACAAGGAAAAAGTGAGGGATGAGAGATAAAATTGCATAAAAAACTTTTATAGGTTTTACTTATATAAAATTACTTTGCTATCCAAAACTGTGGTATATCTTATAAAAACAGCTATCCCCTTACAACAAGGTTTTAAACTCATGGAATATAACCAAGCTTGTTGTAAGGGGATATGTATAATTATTATAAAAGTGACAAAATATTACTCGTCAGCGTGTTCTTCAAGTGAGAACTGACTACTACCATCAAAACAATGTGTACAGATTTGACACTTAGGCAATCCAATAGCTTTTACAAGTTGCTCGATAGTATTAAACTTTAGTGAAGTTAATCCCAACTCTTTAGCGATAGCATCTACCATTCGTTTATACTCAGGGGTATCGGTAGTGGCATATTTATCAAGATTTTTGTTTGCATCCCCCTCAAACCTCTCTATTATACGTCGAGTGATAAGCTCCATATCGCTCTTTGACGATGTAAAGTTTATAAAAGGACAACCATAAACAAGTGGCGGACAAGCTATGCGCATATGACATTCTTTTAAGCCAGCCTGCTCGAACAACACTTTTACATTATCTCTCAGCTGAGTGCCACGCACTATCGAATCATCACAAAACAACACACGCTTGCCATTGAGCATAGCCTTGTTGGGGATGAGTTTCATCTTAGCAACGAGAGAACGCATTTTCTGGTTGCTGGGAGTAAAAG
>CAKQCV010000034.1 GCA_934217675.1 uncultured Prevotella sp.
AAAGAAAGGATATAGAAAAACAACTTGAAAAAGAAAGTACCATAACTCTGAAGTGTTATTCTTCAATGTTATGGTACTTTGCTTTTTATTATAAACAATTACTTGTCGGAAGATGATGCTTTTTCTTGTTTCAGATGTAACGACAAGCCATACACACTGCCACCACATGAAACATGAATATATTTATCACGTGCGTTCTTTGTATCAGTATTGGCTGTTACGTTGACTACTATCTTTTTGTCTACAATTCTCGCTGTAAACCATCCACCCTCTGTAACATTCTTCGAATCTTTCAACTTGCCATTCTTTATTGACATGACATTGGTTTCCGATGTTTTGTTGTTTGCTCCAGTTTCCTTGTTGTTTATTTGAGTAATGGTCAAATCTACAGCATTACTTACGGTAATCGTTTTCTCGCCACCCGATGCGCTAACACTTATATCTGTGTTGTTGGGAGACAATTGTGGCATTATGTATTTATCATCATCATCGCTACAAGACATGAACACTGCTGAACATAAAGCAACTAACAAAAAAAGATATTTCTTCATTCTATTCAAATTTATTAATTATAACTATATTATAAACAAGATAACAGTGAAATTATTGCATTAATTATCTTTCCAAAAATCTTGCGTAAAGAGCACAATAACACTAAATATCTCCAAACGTCCCATCAACATAAGTATGGAGCATATCCATTTCCCTACATCAGGCAAGATGTTCCAAGATGCAGTAGGACCAATCTCCAAGCCCAGAGTTGGACCAACATTACTCGCACAACTCATGGCTATAGTTATAGAGTTTGTGCTATCTACCCCCATACATATCAAGCAAAAATAAGCAAACAGGCACAATGCCATATACAGGGCGAAAAATACAAGAAGCGTGACCTGGTTTGAAGTGTTCACGATATTTCCGTTGACCCTTACCGGCAACACAGCCTTAGGGTGCAATATCCGTTTCAGCTCATTCCGTATTACTTTAAGTAAAATTACACCACGTGCACTTTTAAAACCTCCACTCGTACTTCCGGCACATGCTCCTATGAACATGCAGATGCTGAGGATTACCCATGTTATATGGTGCCATTTGCCTGCATCGTCATTAAAGACTCCTGTTGTTGTTATGAACGATACAACTTGGAAAAGTGCACTGCGAAAGGCGTGTGCAATATCATAATGATTGTATGCAATAAGGAAATACATAATACCTGCTGTTGCCGTCAGTACAATAAAGGCATACAGCTTAAATTCTGAATCACGGAACAGCGACATGAATTTGCGCTTGAACAACGACATATATAATAAGGTGAAGTTGGTTCCAGACAAAAACATGAACAATACCGAGACATAATCAATCGCTACGGAATGGAAATGCCCAGTACTGTCGTTATAGGGTGAAAATCCACCCGTGGCAGTAATGCTCATCGAATAATTCACGCTATCAAAAACGTTCATGCCACAGAAATACAAAGAAACCATACATCCAACTGTCAGAAGCAAATAAACCAGCCATATAGACTTGGCACTTGATGATATTCTTGGATGCAGTTTACTTTTTATCGGACCTGTAGACTCTGCCGAAAATACGCGTGTGCTTCCACCGACCAAAGACGGAAGTACGGCTATTGTGAAAAAGGCTATTCCAAGTCCACCGATCCATTGTGTCATCGAACGCCAAAAAAGCAAACCATGCGGCAAAGCCTCAACATCATCAATAACAGTAGCTCCTGTTGTTGTGAATCCCGACATTGTTTCAAAATATGCATTCGTATAGTTTGGCACATAGCCACTTATCGTGAAAGGCAATGCTCCAAACAAACTGAAAACTATCCAAGTGACAGTGACAAGTAAGTATGCATCACGCCGGTTCATTGAATTCTTAGCTTCACGACCTTTATATTTCAACAAGAAGCCACAAAATACAATTACACTTATAGAAGCTGCGAATGCAAATGCATCATCTTCACGATACAATAAAGCTATGCCTAAACATATAAGCATTATTATGGCTTCTATAAACAATAACTGACCGAGTATCCTGTAAACTAATCTAAAATTTATCACGCCTGTATATATTTTATTTGAAGAATCTCTCCAACTTATCCATTCTCATGTTATAACAGAACACTACAACTATATCACCTGCTTCAATCTGAGTTCCTCCCGAAACAAGAAAACCTTCGCCATGGCGCACAAGTCCTCCTATTGTTGCTCCCACAGGCAATCCGAGCTCATAAACTTTCTTACGTGTAACCTTTGATCCTTGCTGTGCCGTAAACTCGGCAACATCAGCATTTGCTGTCATGATGAAACGCATATTATTTACTTCTGTGTCGAGCATCATCTGATATATATGGCTTGCAGCTATTGCCTTTTTATTGATTATTGTACCAATATCAAGACTCACTGCCATATTTACATAATCAAGATTCTCTACCGCAGCTACCGTTTTTCTGACACCAAGGCGCTTTGCCGTGAGACAAGCAAGAATGTTGGTTTCGGCATTACTTGTAAGTGCTACAAAGGCTTGAGTACTATGTATGCCTTCTTCATTAAGCAAAGACAGGTCACGCCCGTCACCGTTGATAACAAGAACATTTTTGTTATCTATCTGTTCGTTCAGATAATCGCATCTTTGCTCATCATTCTCAAAGACCTTCACGTTCATATACTCAGGCATGTTTGCCAACGCTCTAACGGCAGTGTTTCCACCACCCATTATCATCACGTTCTTTACATCAACATAGTGCTCTTTGCCTACTATCTTTCTAACGTATGGTATATATTGGCGCGTTGTCATGAAGTAAGCCATATCGTAGGTCTTCAGCTCATCGTCTCCACGCGGAATAATGGTTTCACCACCTCGCTTTATTGCTACTATATAATATGGCGAGTCTGGTTTGCACAGTTCTTTAAGAGGTTTGTTCAGTATCTCACACGACTCCCTTAATTTTATGCCAAGCATTACCAATGCCCCTCCATGCACATCCCAGCGCTGACGTACCCAACTCATTTTCAAGCCGTTCACAATATCGTATGCTGCAAGATTTTCTGGATATATAAGTGAGTCAATACCAAGTTTCTCATAAAACTTTGACATTTCAGGCTCTACGAACTCATAGTTGTTAACCTTTGCAACAGTTTTCTTTGTACCTACAGCCTTTGCCATGACACAACTATTCATGTTCATGTTCTCGTCTGGAGTCACTGCTATATACAAATCTGCCTCAGATGCTCCAGCAGACTTCAAAGCCTTCAGACTTGTTGGGCTGGCATGCATTGTAAGCAAATCATAATCTGTGCTTATATTGTTAAGCCGATCTTCATCTTCATCAATAAGCACAATATCGTGATTGTTTCTCGACAGCAACTTTGCCAAATGAGATCCAATCTCATAAGCTCCCGCTATTATAATTTTCATTTTTTAAGTTCTACTTAACTATATTGTCTATTGCCTTACATATACCGTCAGCATCAATGCCAACAATTTGCTGAAGTTCGCCAACTGTTCCATGTTCAACGAAACTATCCGGAAGTCCTAATCTCACAATATTTGGATGATAGCCATTGTCGTCCATCCATTCAAGCACTGCCGATCCAAAGCCTCCCTCACGGATTCCATCTTCAACTGTAATTATATTTTTAAACTTATGAGCCACTTCATATAACAAGTTCTCATCAAGAGGTTTTACAAAACGCATGTCATAATGAGCAATGCTCAAATCACTGCGCTCTGCAATTGCCTTTTGAACATTATTGCCCACCGGCCCGATTGAAAGTATTGCTAAGTCTTCACCGTCAGAAAGTTTTCTGCCTGTTCCAACCTCAATTTCCTCCAGTTCACAATGCCAATCACTGAGCACGCCTCTGCCTCTTGGGTATCGGATAACAAATGTCCCCTTGTCTGGAAGCTGAGCAGTATACATGAGTCGTCTGAGTTCATGCTCATTCATTGGCGATGAAATGGTCAAGTTTGGTATTGGGCGCAATGCTGCCATGTCGAATGCTCCATGATGTGTTGAGCCATCTTCGCCAACAAGTCCGGCACGATCCAGACAAATAACTACCGGCAGATTAAGTATAGCAACATCATGAATTATATTATCATACGCTCTTTGAGCGAAAGCACTGTATATATTACAGAAAGGCAACAGTCCATCTTTTGCCATTCCTCCAGAGAATGTCACTGCATGCCCCTCGGCTATACCAACATCAAATGCCCTGTCTGGCATTTCTTTCATAAGAATATTCATAGAACAGCCTGTTGGCATCGCTGGGGTAACTCCCACTATTCTTGGATTTTTGCGAGCAAGTTCTAAAAGTGTATTTCCGAATACATCTTGATATTTTGCCGGTTCTGTGCCATCATCACTTTTTATACGCTCTCCTGTCGTTACATCAAATTTTCCAGGAGCATGCCATATTGTTGCTGCTTTTTCAGCAGGAGCATATCCATGGCCTTTAACTGTATGCAGATGAAGAAGTTTTGGACCTTTCATATCACGCAACTGCCTAAGCGTACGGACGAGTTCTATAACGTTATGCCCGTCAAATGGACCAAAATATCTTATATTCATTCCTTCAAAGATATTTTGTTGGTGGCTGATTGCCGATTTTAAAGCATTATTGAGGCGTATGATTCCTTTACGACGGTCTTCATCAAGCATTCCGTTTGACTTTAGCCACGTTGCCACTTTGAATCTCCACTTATTGTATGTCTCGTTTGTATTGAGTTTCAACAAATAATGTTTCATTCCTCCCACACTGCGATCAATGCTCATATTATTGTCATTCAATATTATAAGCATGTCATTAGGAGTCGTCGACACATTATTGAGTCCTTCAAAAGCCAATCCGCCACTCATGGCACCATCGCCTATAATTGCAACAACACGCCGGTCGTCATGCCCTGTTTTCTTTGCAGCGACAGCCATTCCGAGTGCTGCAGATATGGAATTCGAAGCATGTCCACAAACAAATGTATCATATTCGCTCTCTAACGGAGACGGGAACGGGCGAATGCCATGCAACTTTCTGTTTGTATAAAAGTTGTCGCATCTGCCAGTCAGTATCTTATGTCCGTATGCCTGATGACCAACATCCCACACAAGTCGGTCGTATGGAGTATTGAATACATAATGCAAAGCTACAGTCATCTCCAATGCCCCAAGGCTTGATGCAAGATGACCAGGATTGACAGAAAGTTCCTTCAGTATATCTTCTCTTAGCTCATCACATAACTGCGGAAGTTTTTCAACTGGCAACTTTCTCAGATCTTGCGGATATTTTATCTTTGATAACAAATTACTCTTTTTGTTTTCCATCATCATAGGTCAGCTTTATCAATATTTACAAGAAAAGCTTTCATCTTCTCGTCGTCTTCACATAACGCTTTAAATCCTTCTACGAATCTGCGCAATATATTCTCGTTTTCTGAATACGCACAAAACATGTCGCTTTCCGGATCAAGCTCTATTATTTCTCTTGCCTCTGGAAATTCTTCATTTATATATTTTTCAGCAAGAGCCTCCCATATATAGCCATTATCTGGCATACCGAGGCTGTCAAGGATATCATGTTTATACTCATCACCTGCATAAAGAACGACTGCATATTCTCCGTCATTATTAGAACGCCAACTAAACGGATAATACGGACTGTCTTCCACCACTTCCAATCCGCCATTGCTATTTTGCGGATGCTGCCGCTTTGACAGTCGCTTCTTTATTGCCCTAAATATATTTCCCATATAAAATTCACATTATAATATATAATAGCATGCAAATGTAGTAATTTTATTCCATCCTCATTATATAAATAGGCAATAAATAACATAAAACGACAGCTTTTCCATGAAACGATACCCAGGAAAGATTAGAAACATCAAAAATAAAGTCATTGGTTTTTTCTATAAAGAAAGTGAAACAACCAATGACTTTTTTGTTTATAAAGCAGCAACGAGCCTGTTGCGAGTCTCATCAAACTCTCTTGCCATTCGCTTCATTATCTCAGCAACACTTTGCACTTCGTGTATATCTGAAGCAATCTGTCCTATCTCAAGTTCACCATTATCAAGTTGACCTTCAAATATACCGCGCTTTGAGGCTGCCTTGCCAAGAATCTCCTTTAGCTCATCAGCTGTAGCCCCATTGTCTTCGGCTTTTTTTATCAAATCATAAAGCTGATTCTTTATCAATCGAGTTGGCGCTATTTTCTTCAAGCATAGCATTGTGTCACCTTCCTGCAATGCCACACAACGCTCTTTGAACGAATCGGCAGCCGAACTTTCTTTGCTAAGGGCAAAAACAGTTCCGCATTGCACGCCCTCGGCTCCAAGTGCCATTGCTGCAAGCATTGCTTGACCAGAAGCTATACCACCTGCTGCTATCAAAGGGAGAGTTGTTGCCTTTCTCACTTGTGGTATCAACGTCATTGTTGTAGTTTCCTCTCTGCCATTATGCCCGCCAGCTTCAAAGCCTTCTGCAACAACAGCATCCACACCCGCTTCTTCACATTTCTTTGCAAATTTGCTGCTCGATACAACATGTACCACCGTTATTCCTGCATCATGCAACATTGACGTGTATTTTTTGGGACTTCCGGCAGAAGTAAATACAATTTTCACTCCTTCATCAACGATCATCCCCATAAGTTTGTCTATCTCAGGATACATAAGTGGCACATTGATTCCCCAAGGTTTCGTTGTGGAATCTTTCATCTTTCTTATATGTTCAAGTAAAGTATCTGGATGCATAGAGCCAGCACCTAACAATCCTAACCCACCGGCATTGCTCACAGCCGAAGCTAAACGCCATCCACTACACCATACCATTCCGCCTTGTATTATAGGATATTCTATCCCAAACAGTTTTGTTATTCTATTCTCCATACTTTATTAGATTTACTATTACTTTATGCCGAACCGCAGCTTATCTTATACAAAGATAATGCAAGGTGAGAGCAAAACATCAAGCTTGCTTGTATGTTATGCCGAACCGCAGCTTATCTTATACAAAGATAATGCAAGGTGAGAGCAAAACATCAAGCTTGCTTGTATGTTATGCCGAACCGCAGCTTATCTTATACAAAGATACTTATCTTATGCAAAGATAAGTAACTTTGTTCTATTTCGCAAATTATATAACGAAGCAAAATGAAAATGCTTTCTTGAATAAGAAAACGAAATTGTAGCACCCAAAAAGAGTCATCAGATAATACTTATTACATATATGCATGCCAACTTATACCATTTTTACAAAAAAAACATTTCTTTGCTTTACAAATAAAAGCTAATAAAATGTTTTTTATTAAATTTGCAAGCACTTTATAAAAACAAACACGAAATTAAAAGTTGTATAAGTATGAAAGAAAAGAAATTGCACTTTGAGACACTACAATTACATGTAGGACAGGAACAGCCAGACCCAGCTACCGATGCACGCGCTGTACCAATATATCAAACAACATCTTACGTGTTTAGGAATTCGCAACACGCTGCCGATCGCTTTGCGTTGAAGGATGCAGGAAATATATACGGAAGACTGACTAACTCAACACAGGCAGTTTTTGAAGACCGTGTTGCTGCTCTTGAGGGTGGTGTTGCTGGACTTGCTGTAGCATCGGGAGCTGCAGCAGTAACATACGCACTCCAAAATATCCTCTCTGCTGGTGACCATATCGTTGCTGCCGACAATATGTATGGAGGTTCATTCAACCTTATTACTCATACCCTGTCAGCTTTTGGAATAACGAATACAATTGTAAACGTAAACGATACCAATGCTCTCGAAGCTGCGATAAAGCCAAACACAAAGGTTATATACGCTGAAACATTTGGAAATCCTAATTCTGACGTAACAAACCTTGATGCTGTTGCAGCTGTCGCACACAAGCATAACATTGTGTTTATTGTCGACAACACATTCGGCACACCATATCTTATTCGTCCTATTGAGCATGGAGCTGACATCGTTGTTCATTCAGCAACGAAATTCATTGGTGGTCACGGCTCAAGCTTAGGAGGAGTAATTGTGGATGGGGGAACATTCGACTGGAAAGCCAATGCTGACAAGTATCCTACTCTTGCAAAACCAGACCCAAGCTACCATGGAGCTATATTTGCTGATGTTGCAGGAAAAGCAGCCTTCGTAACAAGAATACGCGCAGTTGTTCTGAGAGATACTGGTGCAACAATATCTCCATTCAATGCTTTTATATTGTTGCAAGGACTTGAAACTCTATCACTACGCGTTGAGCGCCACGTTGAAAACGCACTGAAGGTTGTCAAGTTCCTTGCCAATCATCCAAAGGTTGCAAAAGTAAACCATCCGTCTCTGCCTACTCATCCTGACCATGCACTGTATGAGAAATATTTCCCTAACGGAGGTGGAAGCATATTCACATTTGAGATTAAAGGTGGAGAAAAAGAAGCATGGAAGTTTATTGACTCTCTCGAGATTTTCTCACTTCTGGCTAACGTTGCCGATGTAAAAAGTCTTGTTATACATCCTTACACCACGACACACTCTCAAATGTCTCCAGAAGAGCTTGAACAGCAACATATCACTCCGTCTACAATCAGACTGAGCATTGGAACTGAGCATATTGATGACATTATTGATGATTTGTCGCAGGCTCTCGACAAGATTTAACAACAAGTATGCTGAGGTTAATATAGGGAAAACAAAAAGAAGAGGAAAATAAAATATTTACAAAATAGCGCCACTTGCGCCACTTGCGCCATTGCGCCAAATACAGAAAATACAGTAAAAACCCCATTTTTAGCTATTTTGGCGTAATTGGCGCAATGGCGCAAGTGGCGCAAGTGGCGCAAACTCAAAAAAAGAGATTTACGGAAAAACGTCTCCAAACAGGTATAAATCCACACCTGTATGCTCGGCAACCTTTGAAAGGAAAAGGTGGCAGCTCTCCATTGCTTTGCTCACGGTTTAACATTGGATAGATGCCTTCTTTACAGGAAAGGGCAAGAGGGTGCCGCACTTAGAACGTATGCTCAAACGGTTTGAAATCTAAATCCGAAATTGAATAAATATGCCTCCGGTAGTCGAAAGACCAACCGGAGGCATTATCATATCTGTCAGCTATTAAAAATTACAACTTTATTTTCTTTGTCACAATAATACCATTCGTCAACTCTACACTTATAAGATAAACACCCGACTGTGCTGCTGAAACATTCAAAGTCTTAGAACATTCATTCTCGCAAATCAGTTTACCTTGCAAATCACGAAGTTCCATAGTTACAATACCCTCAGAAGAATTTGCCGTCAACACCTTACCATAAAGTGTCAAAGTTAGGTCTTGCTTTGCAACATCATTCTTCACTTCTGTGATACCAGTTATGACACCTTGGGTAAGTCCTTGGAAAAATATAGAAACCGGAATATCACCCTGCTTTCCATTAAACACAGCATCAGGCACACTTATTCTCACTTTATGCGTTCCTGCCTTAACGGCACCAAGGTCAATAATGCGATTGTCAATAACATCACCCGGACACCAATTGCTGAACGACTGCCATTTGGCATCACTCATTTTGAAGTAGCCATAAATTCCATTCGCCTGAGTGTTATATTTACGGAATGGTTCACAAGATGTTCTTCCTGGCTTATATGTAAGAGCAAGTTCATCATCTACATATATATAATGCCAACGGCGATTATACTCTTCGCCACCGGAATTAGCTCCATGATTTGAAGTAACGACCACCAACATTCCGCTGGCAACATCTTTCGGAACCTCAAACGTGTAAGTCTTTGTCGTTTTTCCTATCGTATCCGTAGCATTCTCATTATAATTATTCAGATTATGTGCGATATATTCAGGATTCTTTATAACGATTGGCACTATTACATCATCATCAGTCTCCACTCCCTGATTTGTTTTCAATGTAGAGAATTTCAATGTTCCCTTGAACACATCACTACGCCCTGCACATCCTGAAATTTGCTCATTTGCGGCATACGGCACTCCAAACAACTCGTATTCAACCCAGAAATCATATTTTTCACGAAGCTCTCTATCACGGAACAGATAACTCAAATATGGTATTTTATATTCGTAAGGAACAGTATCCGGCTTTTTATTCTTGTTCATAAACGGTGTAATGAAACGCCCAATCTCTATTCTTTTCACATCGTCGGGTTTATATGTTTCCTGTCCCTTAGGAACGAAAGCTATATTAATGTTGCCTATACGGTCGTAGTTGTCGCAACAAGCTCTCACACTGACGTGCATTTCAAGACTGTCTCCAATCTGATTCAGCTGTTCTTCCGACATCTTCACCGCATACAATGATGTACGGTGACGAAGAATCCCGTCCAACGTAGGGTCTTCCGGATTATTTTCTACTAAATAGCCGTCATAAAATGTAACATCATCAAAAAGTGTCAATGTATCACGCTTCTGATCTTCTGCATTAACATTGGCGGATATTGTCAACATTGACAATACTAATCCTGCATTTCTAAAAATCTTCTTTAACTTCATTTTATACCTATTATTATTACGTGCAAAGTTAATACTTTATTGGCAATAGCACAAGAATAAAGCGCCCTTTATCTTTCCTTTTGCCATAAAAACGGCACAGAACTCCTACAAAAAGTACATATATTATATTTTATTTCCATTTTAATGTCATATTATTTGTTTATTGTCATTTATTTTGTATATTTGCAAGGTATATTTAACTATCAAACCAAATTTTATACTAATATTTTTAACAATACAAAGAAAGGGCTATAATATGAGGAAGAAATTACTATTTACTTTATTTGCCTTATTCTCTTTGTTGCCGCTTGTCACACAAGCTGCAACATGGTCGTTTGAATGGGATAAGTCAAAAAAAGACGGTGGGCAAGGATTCTATAATTTTGGTACTGCCTATACAGATAAAGATGTGTATACAACCGAACTTAACGGCCTGATGTGGAACGCATCTGCAGAGGGTACGAAAGTATATGCCTACACAACAAAAATGGGACAGTATATCGGTTCAACCGAAAAGCCACCCACAAGTGCGAAACTGTGGACCAATGATTTGGCTGGCAATGTGAAAGCTGTCAAAGTAACAGCACGCGTGAAAGACGATAAATGTGCTGGAAATGTTGCTGTAAGCGTAAACGACAAAAGCTACATTTGTGCCGGCAATACGTCTGCAACACTAACTGGTTCATTAGCAGAATATGAATTCAAAGTTGCTGATACTGATGCGCAGGAAGGAAAAATAGAGATATCGCTTAACCAAACAAGTGATACTAAAGGACCGCTCTACATAAAGAAGATAGAGATTGAATACGAGGTTGCTGCATCCAATGTGCTTGCTCCAGTATTTACTCCTGCTGCAGGAACATACGACGAGCCACAAACCGTGACTCTGAAGTCTATGGCAACTACTGATGTGATACGTACTATTTTCTATACTACCGACGGCAGCAATCCTAAAGCTGAGAACGGAACACGCAAGACGTATACAGAACCTTTAAACATTGCAGAAACTACAACGCTGAAAGCGGTTGTTATGGAAGGCAACGAATATAGTGATGTTGTAGAAGCAAAATACATTATACGCAAAGATCCACAACTCAGCTTCTACAAACAAAACATCACTTTGGTTTCAGGCGAAGAGGGGTATGCCGATTTGCTCAATCCCAATAAGCTATCGCCAATAACTTACAAGTCATCGCAATGGGATGTATGCTCTGTTGACGACAAGGGACTACTTGCTTCATCGTATGTAACACAGACTCAAACCGTAATAATAACTGCATCTTTTGACGGGAATGAGGAATACAAGGCTGGAGAGGCAAAAATGTTTGTCACCGTAGAGGCTAAACAACCTTTAAAGACTCCTGTAGTAACACCGATGGGAGGTACATTCGAGGCACCTGTAGAAGTTACGGTATCTACAGATGACGAGAATGCCGTTACTATATGGTATTCTACCAAGGCTAAGAATGCTGAAGAATTTGAGGAAGACTACACTAAGAGCACGATTGTAGAGGGTAAATCAACATCATTTACAATTGACAAATCGTGCACGCTATACGTAATGACCAGAGGATACAATCAAAATAGCGAAATTGTATCTGTACAGTTTGTTGTCAACGAGCCATTGAAAGCCGACTTCACTACCGACAAGGCAACATCTGCATACTATGATCAAGAGTTTGATTCTGCCGAGGGCATGACAGACTGGACTGCAGGAGACGGATGGAAGCTGAGCGACAACAACTTTAAATCTATAAAAGCTGATGATGTAACATCCATAGCTATCAATTATGACGCCCAGAATAGTGGAAGCACTAATCTTACAAGTCCTGAACTTTACATAGAGAAAGGCAGTAGCGTGGAGTTTTATGCCTACTTCCAAGCTATTTATCTGATTTACGGGAAATGGACTTTCGATGTTATAGACACAGAGAACAACGAGAGCAAAACACTGCTTAACGCTTTTGACTGGGCACAAGACAATGCCTACACTGGTCCGAACTGGAACAAATTCTCTTTCGACCTTTCTGAATATGCCGGCAAGAAGGTGAAGTTTGTATTTAATTACCCATTCGGAGGCGAGGATCTTGCCATAGACGGTTTCAGACTTGTAACCGAAAACCAAACCGCAGCAGAGACTATAAATATTTTTGAAGGAGAAAGTATACAGTTTAAGAGTCTTGCTAAAGGCAACCCTGAATCAATAGAATGGTCATTCCCTGGCAGCGAGACAGAATCGTCAACAGATGCCAACCCAACGGTTAAATACAACAAGGCTGGAACATACGATGTTGCACTCACAGTGAAACGTGGTGGCGAAAGCGACAGAATTGAGCGTAAAGGATTCATCGTTGTATCACAGAAAGCTCCTACTGCTCTCATCGGATTGCCAGAAGAAGGATACGAATCTCCATGGGTTGGCGTGTTTGTTCCTACAAATGTACCTGTTACATTCCGCGACTTGTCTACCGGAAATCCTACCGAATGGAATTGGGTATTCCAATTTGCCGACAAGGAAACAAGCACAGAACAAAATCCTACTGTCACTTTTATAAAGAAAGGAACCGTAAGCGTTGGTCTGACAGCAAAGAACGCTGCTGGTCAAAGCAACGACGTTCTCCAATATGCCATTCAGGCTGGTGGTGCTCAAGATGTATGGAATATAAGCAGCGAAGAGAATCAGAAGATTGAAA
Organism: uncultured Prevotella sp.; assembly: GCA_934217675.1. Taxonomy (GTDB): domain Bacteria; phylum Bacteroidota; class Bacteroidia; order Bacteroidales; family Bacteroidaceae; genus Prevotella. The sequence continues at coordinate 13,208 of CAKQCV010000034.1, forward strand.
AGATTCAACTTGGATGGTATGGTAACTATGCCGGATCAAACTGGCTGGGAATTGAAAAGTTTGCTGAAAAGTATAAGGCACCGCTTGCAGATGCTACAATAAGCAAGGTTGGAGTATACTTTGCATCTACAACTTCGATTGATCCAGACTTTGACATCAAGTTAACTCTAAATGCTGTTGCCGAAAACGGAGAACCTGGCGAGGAGCTTGCATCTACAAGCGTAAAAGCTGGCGACTTGAGAAATGATGACGAGTATTATATTGCAACAACTTTCAATTTCAGCAATGCAGTAAATCTGAAGAAGGGTGAAGAATTTTTCGTAACGGTTGGTCCGTTCCCTAACGCTCAATTGGAAACATCACCTTACACCTCTGACGACATCGCTATTCTTTGTCTGCGCCGTGGCGAAGGCAAGAAGAACACGGCATGGCAGCTTGTTGAGGACCAAGACAACAACGGCAATGGACTTGGCACATATAAATGGTTTGCCAACACTGACGACCCTACATCTATCGCCATTACTCCTTGTCTGGAATATACCGACGGCACAACAGGTATAGATTCTGCCGACAACACTGTCAAGAAGAATGTTGACATAAAATCTATATACAGCATCAGCGGACAACAGATAAGTGCGCCTGTTAGCGGAAGTATATATATCGTGAAATATTCTGATGGTACATGCCGAAAGATTATGTGGAAGTAAACTTGGTTTTATATTATTGATAAAGGACACACCGGTTCGCCAGTGTGTCCTTTTATTTATTTGGCAAGTAATAAAGAAGTTAATAACAATAATTGTAGTTCTTATAACAATAAGGAACCATGGCCATAACAAGAACTTGTTAACTTTGCAACAAATTACTAACTATTCATATATTTAAACAATGAAACAAAAAAGATTTTATTCTTTAGCCTTGTCGATATGCTTTATCAGCTTGTCGCAAGTGGCAAATGCCGAGAGAAATAAAATTGCTTCACCTGACGGCAAACTTGTTGTCACAACAGAGGACATCGATGGGGAACTGTTTTACACCGTGGACTATAACGGAAAGAGAATGATGGAGAAGTCAAGACTCGGACTTGAAAGCAGTATTGGAGACTTCTCCCAAAAGCTGAAGTACAAATCTGTTAACACACAAAAAATCAGCAAGAGATACGAGATGCGGTCAACAAAAGCGTCTACCGTAGACTATAAAGCCAACCAAATGAATGTTACTTATACAAACGCCAAGAACATTCCAATGACAATAACCTTCAATGTTGCCAACAATGATATAGCTTTTCGCTATTCTTTCGTACAGCAGGGCGACAACAGGCACATCATTATAAATAAAGAGAAAACGGCTTTCAACTTGCCACAGCAAACTACCACGTTCCTTTCTCCACAGTCAGACCCAATGATTGGATGGAAACGCACAAAGCCAAGCTACGAAGAGGAATACACTCCGGATGCACCACTCACTGCAAAATCAAAATACGGAAGAGGCTATACTTTCCCATGTCTATTTCATATCGGCAACGACGGATGGGTTCTTGTTAGCGAGACTGGCACACGTAGCAATTATCCAGGATGCCGCATTGCCGACTACGACAAAGAGAAAGGCTATGAGATTGCATTTCCGATGAAAGAGGAATGTGACGGCATTGGCTCAAACAACGCTGTATTTGCATTGCCTGGAAGTACACCTTGGCGCACAATCACAGTGGGAGAATCGTTGAAGCCAATTGTGGAAACAACAGTTCCTTTTGATGTAGTTGACCCTCTTTACGAGGCATCAGAACAGTACAAGCCAGGACGATACACATGGAGCTGGCTGATATGGCAAGACAATTCTGCCAACTATGACGACCAGAAACAATTCGTCGACCTCTCGGCTGCTATGGGCTATGAGTATGTATTGGTTGACGGATTATGGGACGACCAAACCGGCAGGGAGCGCATTGCCGAGCTTAGCCGCTATGCTCAGAGTAAAGGGGTGCATCTTATGTTATGGTATAACAGTAATGGAACTGAAAATGATGCACCACAAGGTCCACACAACTGTATGGACAAATCCATCGAACGAAAAAAAGAAATGGCATGGATGAAGAGCATCGGAGTGAAGGGAATAAAGGTTGACTTCTTCGGTGGTGACAAGCAACACACAATGCAGCTGTATGAAGATATATTGAGCGATGCCAATGATTATGGGATACAATGCATTTTCCATGGTTGCACTCTGCCAAGGGGATGGGAAAGAATGTTCCCTAACTATGTGTCGAGCGAGGCTGTGCTTGCTTCCGAAAACGTGTTCTTTACTGAGCACCATGCAAAGAAAGAGGGATTTGAACTTACCATGCATCCTTTCTGCCGCAATGCTGTTGCCGCCATGGATTGGGGAGGAACAATAATGAACCGCTACATGTCGCGCGACAACAAGAGTCGTCACCGTCGCTACACTTCTGACGTGTTTGAAATGGCTGCTGCTGTAGTCAACCAGGCAAGTATTAATTGTATAGCCATGTATCCCAACAACCTAAAAGAATTGCCGCAGCACGAGATTGACTTCCTTAAAGGCGTGCCCACTACATGGGACGAAACACGATTCATTGATGGCTATCCTGGCAAATATGTCGTTATGGCACGCAGGCATGGTGGCGAGTGGTTTGTAGCTGGTCTCAATGGTACAGACAAAGCAATAAATATGACTGTTAATTTAGAGATGCTGTCTGGAAAGACCGTAAATTACTATTACGAAACACCTGACAAGAACAGTCTTTGGCATAAATCACATGTAAAGAAGCTGAATATAAGCAAAAACGGCAAGATTAAAATATCTATGCAACCAAACGGTGGCTGCATCTTGCACTAACAAAACGAATATATTATGAATTAAAAAAGCGTCCCAGCTAATCACTTAGCCGGGACGTTTTTTTACGAGCCTCTGTAGACTCTCTTTCATGAAGCAAAATATCAATTTTTCTTATTCCAATATTTCTCCAGCCGCGTGTATTCTTTCTTTGAAATCGGCAAGAAAGAACCATGCTGCGGATTGCTCACTCCTTTTATATCAACAGGAGAATGAAAATTGCGGAGATACTTGTCAGCCTTGCAAATACGATATTTTGTAGGATTTGAAGAATACTCTACGTAGCCTACACGCCATGTATCGTCGCCCGCAATTTGAAATGCCGAAGCTCCTTCACATTGCTTATTACCTTCAAACTTAACATAGTCTTTTGTATCCGGCTCCGGCCATGGTCCAGTCAGCTTATCAGAGTAAGTTGCAAATATACCTCTTTGTCCACCCTCTTTCTTTATCATCATGTGATATTTACCGTCGGATTTCACATATACGATATCAGCATCAATAGTGGCATATCCCCAATCGAAGAGCAATTGTGGCTTGGTAATCTTTGTAAATGTGCGGTCGGCATAAGAATAGAACACACGGTCATACTTATCCTCATTCTTATTCAAGAGCGAATAATATATGAAGTATCCCCCCTTTGTTCCATCTTTCCACACATAATCCTTGTCCCACATTACTTGTGGTGCCCACACTCTGCAGATACCGCCGTAATCCTTGTATACATCTGGAGTTTCCGGATCGCAAAATATCCCAGGTCCTTTACGGAAATCAAATGTGACTGAAGTCCAATGGCACAGGTCACTACTCTTTAGCAAATCAATTCCGTAGTTATTCCATTTGTGACTGTTAGCAACACACATGTCGGTTGTCACCATAACAAATTCCTTGCCGTTGTAAGAGCGATTGATGTAAGCATCTCGTGCTCCCCCCTCGATTCTTGAAAGAGCCTTTGTATCATAAACTTCATTACCGTCGTTAAGGTCATGCCAATTCTCTCCGTCGCGACTCAGTGCAAAAGCTGTCCATTCTCCCTTGCGGCTCATGTGACAATAAAGATAGCCATAAATATTCTTTGGCTGCGGCAATGCTGGAATAACAGCCAACATTGCGATAATAGATAAAATTATTCTCTTCATAATTTGTTGTTGTTATGTTTTTTCATTAATATATCCAAAAGTATAACGATTCAGCATCATCAATGTATCTTTAAAAACAATAAAAGTACACTCTTTATTAAAAACAATAAATGGACCTACTCACGTAGCCCCATTCATTATATCTTCCTGAAATCTTTTACCTATTAACTACTACCTATCAAGATATTGCAAACTAAATTTTCTAATTTAAATTATCCTTTTCCAATCAATACCAAACTAACAATACCTATTAAGAATAAAGTCAAACTAATTCCTATTACCTTAAACAAAATCTATACATAATCCTATTGAAAAAAAAGCAGTATCTTTTTAAATTATTTTTTTGCTACATTAATATTATATCAGCTAAATCATTTTTCTTTATTTTATCACTTTAATAGATGAAGACCTTGAAGTTTGCCATGCTTCCCGGAGCACTTTGCTCCATTCGTGGAAGATAGTCAAGAGCTTTCACCGTTTGCTCTGAGCCAAGGTCTATGACTATCAGATGTGGAAAGTCGGAAACCTTCTCCGTCTGCCAATATGTAGACTCTTGCAGGTCGAACGCCTTGTCGCCTGTGTGGTTTCCAAGTTCATTCTCGCTATCGGCATATTTCACCTGCCATTGCTCTCTACCTATTCGCTTACCGTCTTCGCCTTGCAAATACAACTCTGCTATTGCAAGTGGCTCACCATCGTGGGTACTCATACACTGCAGTGCGAGATAACGCCCTTTTACGGCTTTGCCAAAATCTATTGTCTGCCATCCGCCACCAACTTTTGTTGTGCCCTGCACCACAGGAGTGGCAGAGTTAAGGTCTGGCTTGTCACCTATATTATTGTGCTTGTTACTTTTCTCCAGTTGCAGTTTGTCGAGTTCCGGCTTGTTCTGTCCCCATACTACCGGAGTTTTTGTACCTACAACATCAAGCACCACAATCTCGTTCTTCCCCTTTTTGAGCCAGCAGCCAGGGCAGTAGAGCGTTTGCTGCGGACCTACAGACCAAAAGCGTCCGAGGGCATGACCATTTACATAAACCTGTCCCTTGCCCCATTTCTCCATATCAAGGAATGTGTCTCCTACCTTAGAAAGTGAAAAAGTTCCCTTGTAATATCCAATTCCCTGTGGAGTCATGTCGGGAGTCCATATATCATTACGTGATGTGCTCATTGCCTTCACTGCCGTAGCATAATCGTCAGGTATGGATTGCATGCGCCAATCTTTCAGATTCCATGTCACTTCATCACCATCGATATTGGCTGAAATGGTTACATCACCGAGCAATCCCTTGTAGTCTTTTATCGCCCTTCCAAAGTTTATCCTTCCCATTCCTTCCACGAGGATGGTGAGGGTTTGTCCCTTTACCGTTGCCGGCATAACAAGCGACCGTTCGTTCTTCACGCGGTCAATCTTGCCAATATACTTGCCATCGATAAATACCTGCACGAAATCATGTCCGGTAACTGTCAGCATGCTTCCGCCATCTATCTCTGGCAGAGTGGTATTGTATATCATTGAACCCCAGCCCATGTTCATGTCCTCAAACGATAGAGGCTTGCTGCTCACTGTTGTGCTGTCGGCACCGCAGTATATCGGAGCGGCGAAAGAGAGTTTGAACTCGGGTATTGTTATCAATGGCATTGGAGCCTTCGGTACATCAGGCAGTTTAGTGCCAGAATACTTCTGCAATGTATTGCGAAGTAACCAATATTTCTCCGTTGCCTGCCCATATTCGCTAATAGGAGCATCATAATCGTATGATGTCACATCTGGTGCGAATCCTGGCGAGTTAGCTCCAGCCCAATGTCCGAAGCTTGTTCCTCCATGAGTCATATAAAGCGAGAATGATATCCCTTTTGAGAGCATCTCGTCTATACCTTCAACCATATCTTTTGCAGGGCGTGTTTCGTGGCGTGCGCCCCATTTGTCGAACCATCCGCTCCAAAACTCCGAGCACATCAGCGGTGCATCAGGACGAAGTTCCCTAAGGCGGCGGAACTGGTTGTCGATATTGGCTCCAGTTCCGAAATTCATTGTCCAAACAAGATCATCAAGACCGTTCTTCTCAAAATTTGAATTCCAGTCGCACTGGAAGAGCGTAACATCTCCCCAACATTTGCGAAGAGTATCTCTTATCTGGCTAATATACTCCTTGTTTTCACCGTAGCTGCCATATTCGTTCTCAACCTGAACCATTATCACTGGTCCACCGTTTTTTATTGAAAGTGGTGCCAACTGTTTTGCCACTTCTTTTTCAAAGCGCACCACCCTATCCATGAAATAGGGATCTTGTTCGCGCAATCTTATATCCTTCTTCTTCAGTAGCCACCAAGGCAGACCGCCCATTTCCCATTCTGCACATACGTATGGACCTGGACGCACGATTACATACATGCCGTTTTTTTGTGCAAGTCTACAGAATGCAGCAACATCGTTCTGACCAGTAAAGTCAAACTTGTTTTCCTGTGGTTCATGTATATTCCAAAACACGTACAAGCAGATTGTGTTCATTCCAAGTGCTTTGCACATCTTTATACGATGTTCCCAATATTGTTTAGGAATACGTGGATAATGCAATTCGGCAGCCTTCACAACGAAAGGTTTTCCGTCAAGAAAGAATGTTTTGTTGCCTGCTTTAAAAGTTCCGCCTCTTTTTGCTGCAGTAAGTGTTACTGGCATTGCCATAAGCATTATAGCTGAAGCTATTATTATAAGAGGTTTTACAATTCGTGTCATAGGTTTATCTTTTTTGTTTTCGCTGCAAAGATATTATGTATAAAAAAAAGCAAGGTTCTATTATTGTTATTCTATGTACAATATTCATTATTTGACTTTTGTGTATCTATTTGTGACTAATATTGCTTTTTATGCATACTTTTTTACATAAAAAAATACCGTCTTCTATTTGTATATAGCAATTATACAGTCAGAATGACTTAATACAGAACATATAACAAATCTACTCTTCTGCAATTATATTCTTTTCGACATACTCTCTTACTAACATTCCAAATTCTTTCTTGAAACATTGCGAGAAATATCTCGGTGTGCTGAAGCCGACACGATACGACAATTCACTGATTCTGATGGTTGGTTCTGAGCGCAATATGCGGCATGCCTCTTTCAGACGGATACTCGTAATGAAACTTGTTATATTCTGTCCGGTTATGGCACGCAACTTGTTGTAGAGCGATGAACTGCTTATAAACAAGTCTGCAGCAAGTTCTTCTCTTCCGTAGTCACTGTCTGTAATATGTTCTTTTATCTTGCTGATAACACTTTCAAGAAATACCTTGTCAGGGTTGCTATAATGCTGTTCGTCAACTTTATATTCTGTTTGCGCTTCAAACTTCTTTCGAACTCTCTCTCGGTTTCCTATAATATTGTTTATTCTTACCAACAGTTCCGATAGGTTAAACGGCTTTGTTATATATTCGTCAGCTCCAACTTTATATCCCTCGTTGCGGTCTTCATCACTTGTCTTTGCCGTGAGCATGATTACCGGCAGTTGTGAATAGTCATCATTGCTCTTAATCCACTTTGTCAGTTCTATGCCATTCATAACGGGCATCATAACATCTGTAACAACCACGTCAAGAGCAGTCTTCTCTATTATGCGTTGTGCTTTCTCTCCGTTCACGGCTGTTTTCACATTGAAATGCCCTGAAAGGATATTCTTCATAAGAGTGAGCAGCTCTGTATTGTCTTCTACCACGAGTACAGTATAATCTTTTTCAGATTTGTTTTCCTCTTTCTCTGTAGCCGTTTCAAGGGCTGATTCATCCATCGGCTCCGAAAATCTTGCTGAAATAACAGGCATGACAGGATTCTTCAGTATCTCATCTTCTGAATAGCTGTCTTTGTTCACAGGGAATGTTATAATGAATGTTGTACCTTCGCCCTCCACACTGTGGCATACGATTTTGCCATGGTGCAGTTTCACGAGGTCGTTTACTAGCGACAATCCTATACCTGTGCCCATAACGCTCATCTGCCGATAATCACCATCAAGGAATCTGTTGTAAAGATGTTTTAGCTTATCTTTAGACATACCAATGCCTGTATCACTAACTTTTATCTCTGCAACATCATCCGAGATAGCCACACCAACAAGAACCTCGCCACCAGGTTTTGAATATTTCACGGCATTGCTCAACAGGTTATAGAGTATTTTCTCCACCTTGTCGCTGTCGAACCATGCTTTCTTGCCCATACACGAGATATCATGATTGAACGTAAGTTCTTTTTGCGAGAATATTGGAACAAGACTCATGCAGGTTTCTTTGCAGAAGTCGCCAAGATATCCCTCACCAATCTGCAACTTCAATTTTCCAGCCTGTGCTTTTCTCACTTCAAGAATTTGGCGCAGCATGCGTGTCAACCGGTTGATATTGTTGTGTATAAGCGATACATGAGTTTTCATATCGGGATGGTCATGACCTATACTGTCGGCAGATGCCGAAATGACGGTGAGCGGAGTGAGCAGTTCGTGGGTAATATTTGTAAATATAACCTGCATCTGCAAACGGTTCTTTGTGCGCAGCCGCTCGCGATACCACAGTATAGACAAATATACTCCACCTATTAATATAAGTATATACAGAATGTATGCTCCCCATGAAGCATACCAAGGTGGGAGCACACGGATATCTATTGAATAAGGCATTTCTACCCAGCGCCCATAGCTGTCGGCTGCTTTTATTCGCAGTTTATATCTGCCAGACGGTATATTTTCGAACGTTGCCTGACGCAAGTCTGCATCCACATAGTGCCAGTCATTGTCATATCCTTCAAGTTTATAGGCATATTTGCATGCTGAAACATTAACATAACTCAGCAAAGCGAACTCTACCGAGAACTTGTTTACTGATGCTGGAATTGTTATTTTCTTTAAATATTGCGGTGTATACTTGCCAAGTTTGCGACGTATTATAGAATCGAGCTCGGCATAGCGTTTGTCGTCGATGATTAGGTCAGTAACTATTATGTTCTTTACCGGACTCATTTCTGTTCCGTTCACAAGCCTGGTATTGAACGCTATAAGATTCTTTCCCGAACCGAAATATATATCATCACCATTTTTTTGACAGGAATTGGTCATAAACGAAATCTTGCCCAATCCGTTTTCATTTGTATATGTGGCATATTTTGCTTTGCCTTTCCCATTATAAGTCAGACAGACAAGGGCATTATCGGTGGTAAGCCACAGGCGATGAAGATTGTCCTCCAAGATAGAGAATATCCTCTCTATGTCCCAATGCAGTTCGTCGTTGAAGTTATTAAATACTCCATTCTCAAACAAGAATAGTCCGCCACTGTTTGATATTGCCCACAATCTGTGTCGTGAGTCCTCTTTGCAGTATATAGCATCATTAACAGAATAATTGTGGTTTGCCGGACAGAAATATGTATATTTCAACGAGCGAGGATTATTAAAATTGCCGGCAATGCGAATAATACCTTTATTCTCTGTAGCCACCCAAATGTTGCCCTTATGGTCTTCGCTGATTCCTACAACATCAACATCACCGCATATAGTGTAGCTTTTGCCTGAAGGCAACATATAGCTAAGATGATGGCGCTCACCAATAAACATAACTCCGTTTCTTGCATACATGAGAGCTTTTACAAAGTTATCTTTCACATAAGTGCAGTTTCCTGTATTCTTCACTTCTGCTTTTCCATCTTTCACTATAATTATTCCATGCCCATTATTGGCAAGCCACAGTTCTCTGCCACCACGGTTTACTATTGACGAGACATGGGTGTTGAGTACGTCGTATGGAAGATTAGACAATGACGGTATTTGAGAGTTGATTGCCACGCTACCTGTCTGACGGTTATAAGTGGCAAGTCCTGCGGGTGCCAATGACAGAAAAAAATTATTTCCGTCGGCAGAATAGATTGACTTCACTCTATTGCACAGATTATCGGCTGAGATTACAGGCAACAGACTAAATAGTGAAGCTTTTGTATTGATATGATACAGTCCGTTGTTTATACACTGTACCCATATATTTCCACGTCCATCGCTACATATATCAGTAACGTTTTCAATATCATATTTGTTGAAGTTTCCTATTTCATTATAATATGAGAAACCTTTACTTATATCATTACAGTCTATTACTCCTATGCCATAGCGTGAACATGTCCATACGGTATTTGTCACAGGATCATATACAAGCTTGTAGTTTATCAAGTTTTCTTTACTTCCACCATACAGGCTTATAATGCCAGGATTCTTCTGATTACGTGGATTAGTGGCACATTTTATGCCATCGCCCCATGTGCTTATCCACAGTCTTCCTTCATTGTCAAGCATAAGATTGAATGCGCCTTTATTGTTGACACCATCATTATCACCTATTTTATATCTATACATCACGTGGTTTTTCCTATCCAACCGGTAATAGCCATCATTCCATGTTCCGATGTATATGAAACCGCTCTTGTCCTCGGCAAACGACTTTACATTGACAACACCAAGCGGATGCCTCCTCCCGTCTGGTTCCACCACTGTTGTATTCTTGCCGGTATAGGAATAAAAACATTTCTTTGCAGAGTTGCATACTGTAAGTCCATGGTCTGTTCCAATCCAAACAATGCCGTCTTTTGATGTAAACAGCGAGTATATCTCTCTTTGGTCATCACCTTTCAAATGGAAAGGCACAAAGCGTCCGTTTTTCTTGTCCATGCATACGAGTCCGTTTTTTGTCCCTATCCATAAACAGTTGTTATTGTCCTCAGTCATCGATAGCACCTGATTGTTTGGCAATATATTCGGTGACTGTGCATCGCTGCGGTAAGTATTAAAGCGGTAACCGTCATACGACTTTACGCCTGAATTAGTGCCAAGCCATACTAATCCTTGCTTATCTATAAGCATACATTTCTGCTCTATCGAAGCTGACGGATATACAGCATTTAGTACTCTTATATTATAAGGTATAGAACAAATTTGCAAACGAAATGCAAATATTACAATTAACAATAGTAAAGTTTCTCTTGTTATTCTCACTGCTTTATTGCTTGTTTCCATAGGATAAACATGTTTTCAAATGCAAAATTAATAATTTTTTCATATAAGTCAAATATTTTTCTTACATGTTTAACGCTCTTGCTGTTCTACTTTGTATTTCATATCATGTTTTTTCTTAATACAGAAAAGCGGAAAGAGTATAATTAACATCAAAATACTTAGTTTTTACATTCAATATCAATTGTTTTTATCAAAATAATGATAACTGCACATTTAATAATATTAATTCAACACAGCAGGGAAATGCAATTAGTAATTTTGTAAGCAACAAAGGAGATTTGATAATAAAAAGGTGTTATTTGATTTTAACTAACTATTAGCCAATTACTCATTAGTAAAGAGCACATCATTGTTGTTTATACTTTATGTGCTCTTTTATTTTTGAAAAACTTGAAATCAATATATGGTAAAACTATTCACAAAAAGACAATTGATAAAAAATATCAGAATCTATCTTTTCTTCATAATCAGCTTGGTGTCGCTTTTGCCAACTATGGCAAACAGCTATACCAAGCTCTTTCCAACTGCTGCCGACAGTTTCTGGAAAAAGAACATTCCGGTGGCTATGCGCAATGATTATATTCAGTTGGGGAATAGATATATAGGTAAGGGATGGAAAGCTATAAGCAATGATTTGTTTGCTGAATTTAGGACAAACGGCAACCGCACTAATTTTGAGACAGAAAGCTTTGCAAAAAGGAAACAATTCACTTGTCTTGTTATGGCGGAAATAATGCAGCAAAAAGGTAGATTCACTGCCGATATATGCCGCGGACTTCACTATTTCATTGAACAGGAACCGTGGTGGGGACTGCCGGCACATTATCCAAAGGACCATCCTGAAAGAGACTTGCAAGTGGTGGATCTCTTCAACGCCGAAACGGCGAGTATGCTTGCATGGACCACTTATATGCTTGGTGCCGAGATTGGCAAGCGAGAGAAGTGGCTATGCGACAGCGTGAGGAGCGAGATTGAACGACGCTTCCTTAATCCCACCTTATATAATAAACAAGGATGGAAGGACAATGCCAACAATTGGAACACATGGATTACGAGCAACTGGCTGGAGTGCGTGATGCTCTGCGAAAATGACAGCAAGAAATGTGACGAGGCTGTCAATGGAATAAAAGCTGACCTTAGACTCTTTCTCAAAGGATATCCAGACGACGGCGGATGCGAGGAAGGAGTGGACTATTGGGACAGAGCTGGTGCATCGTTCTTCGAATCGGTTTATTTTCTTGATGTCATGGGCAAAACGCTGAAGCTCTCAGAGGAACAGCGCGACAAGGTACACAATATGGGAAGGTTTATTACCAATATGCATATAAAGGACCTATCGTTTGTGAATTTCTCTGATGCCAAGTCGAAGTGTCTGCCGAATATCAATATTCTCTTCCCTTTCGGACTTTATTTCAAAGACAACACAATGATGGAGTTTGCGGCATTTATTGCCAAGAAGCATAATTATTTCTCTAAACCTTCGTATCTCTTCCAACGCACGGGCAATTATCCACCGCTCGGCAGAGAACTGCTACTGCTTTCGATGATTAAGGAACTGAAAAGCACGAAGAGTTCAGAACCGAGAGCAATTGATGACTTCCTTGCCAATTCGCAAATTATGGTGGCATCGACAATGCCGAGCAAAAATGTAAAGCACTCGTGGTTCGTGGCGGCAAAAGGTGGAAACAACGGCGAGAGCCACAATCATAATGATGTGGGAAACTTTATCATATACCACAACGACAGTCCTGTTATTATCGATCTGGGACGCGACACCTATACATCGCAGACCTTCGGCAACCACCGATACGAACTGATGAACAACCGTTCGGCTTATCACAATGTGCCTATTATCAACGGACTGGAGCAGTCGCAAGGTAAGCGATTTAAGGCATCCGAAGTGGTACATCATGTTTCTGACTCAATTTCCACAATAACAATGAACCTCGCTAAAGCTTATACAAAGGAAGCTTACATAGATTACTGGCAGCGCACAATCAACCTAAACAGAACAAAAAACAATGTGGAGATTACTGAAAACTACAAGCTCGACTCTCTGCAGATAGAGAAGGACCGCATGGAGGGTGAAGTGTTCGACAATCAGATTGTGCTCATTTGTTACGGCAAACCTATCATCAAGTCACCAGGAACTATTCTTCTACAAGATGGCAACGTGGCTCTAAGATACGACAGCAGCGTGTTAGCGGCATCAACGGAAA